>CAZMWO010000628.1:0-2341 GCA_964569565.1 uncultured bacterium
CAGGCCGTAAGGTTCGTCAAGCGCAGCCTTGAGGCGCGCGAGATCTTCCGGGAAGAAGCCGATATTGTCGAGGTCGAATTTTGATTCACGCTGGAGAAGGCGCAGAACCGCCTTTTCGCCAAGCAGGCTGGGTGCTGTGCTGACACGGAAGTCGATTTCCTTGTCCTGCATTTTTACTTTGAGTCGGCCGTCCTGAGGAAGTCGGCGTTCGGCGATGTCAAGATGCGAGAGAATTTTTATGCGGCTGATCAATGGCGCGATAAGACTTTTAGGGCCGGTCATTGCATCGTGCAGCATGCCATCAACTCTGAAACGCACCAGCAGTATGTCTTCGCGCGGTTCGACATGAATGTCTGATGCGCGCTTGAGAATGGCCTGTTTGAAAATGGCGTTGAGAAACTGCACGACAGCGCCCTGCTCGGAGGTTTTGCGCACGACCTCGATGCCAGAATCGGCCGCTTCCTGAAGCTCGCTGCGCGATTCGTCGCCGGCGACGGAAAAGCCTTCCCATGAATAGAGCTGTCTGATGGCAAGCTCGATCTGGTTTTTGGGTGCAATCAAAACTTCAAGTTTACATTGGGTTAAGAACGCGACCATGTCGGTTGCCATTATATCGAACGGGTCGGCCATGACAACAGTCAGCCGGTTGCCTTCTCGCTTGTAGGGAATCATCTTATATTGTTTCGCCTGGTATTCAGGGATCAGCTGGAGAATTTTGGCATCGACCTTGATGTTGGTCAGATCGACGACTGAGATGCCGAGAAAGTCAGCCCAGAGTTCGAGAATCTGGCGCTCTGAAAGGAAACCAAGTCTGACAATGATGTTTTCGAGTCTTTCAAGAGTTTGAGCCTGAATGATTCTTGCTTTTTCGAGCTGATCTTCGCTCAACAGGCCTTTTTGCACCATCAGACTTTCGACGGTTTGTTTGGTAGCTGCAGTGTTATTCATGGTTTTCTCCGGCTCTTATCTTACTTCGACGCGAAAAGAACGCCGTTCGAGCGATCTGGTGGCGTCCTGAGTGTCGTGATAGGCGTATAAATGGAACTCGACATGACCGACCCGTGTCGGGTGAAAGGTGACAATGAGTTTGTCGGCGGTTCTGTTAACAGAATGAACTGAGATGCGGTTGTCGTTGTAGGCATAGTCGACCTGCCAGTCAAGTTCGTGTTTCCCTGAAAAGCGCGGCAGTTCGATGTCGAACATCTGATTGAGGCGGGTTTCGATGAGCTGCTGCGGCTTGATTTCAGGGGGCAGCAGTCTGATTCTGCAGTCATTGGAAACGAGGTGCCGTGGCGCTATCATTACCATGCCCTGCGCGCTGTAGATGCCGTGCGGAAGGGGTTCACCGTTACGGTCTACCGTCAGCCAGGTAAGTTGTTCTGACCGTGTCTCACCGCGTTTGAGAGGAATATTGTGTGGCGCGTCTGCCCAGATGTAACCCTGCGATAATCTGAATATCTGGGTGTTGCCATGATAGGTGGCGAGATCCCATTGCTGGCCGGTCGGATAATGAAGCTTGACGGTGTGGTTGGTGCGGTTGCGTATGGTAACGGTGAAAGTAGCGATGGTGCCAGATATCAGTTCGCTTTTTTCAGGCGTTATCGTCACCTGCAGATCGGCAGGATTGATGAATTCCCATTTGCGCAATTTTTCTGCATTAAGAGATGCGCCAGACAGAAGTAATATGAGAAGCACACATAATGTATGTTGGTATTTCATAGACAAGATGATACAACACCTGCCCGACTCTGCAAAGCATTTGGTAATTTTTGCCATGGGTAGCGAGCTGATCGATCCGGAAAACCTCTTAATAATCTGCGCTAATCCCGTGATCTACTGAAAAAACCTTCTGGTTGAAAGCTTGTCTAGATCCCGATAGCGAGACCGATCCCGATACCGATTCAGATATCGAAGCGGGCGGCGGGGCATTGACACAATTCAGATGCGTTCTTATAATTGGAAGGTAATTGTACCGTTTGATCTGAAAATCGCTTTGTTTTAAGAGCGGAGGGAATAAATATGAAGCTGTTTGACACAAAAGCGTTGCGAAGAATCTCGCTGCTGACGGTGGTCATGTTCGTGCTGTCCACCTTCGGTGCCTATGCTCAGGCGCCTGAGGTAACAATTCCGGTAACCAATACGCAGCCGGTGGACATTTCGATTCTCAATAACGTTCTGCCTGAACTGAACAATCTGCAGAGCAACCTGAGAACTGCCCAGAGCACTCTGGTCAGTCTCGAAAAGGTTTCGGCACCTCTTTACGACAAGATAGCGCCCAGCAACATGCAGGCGATGAGCATTGGCGAACGCCTCAAGGCGATTCTCGGCAATGCTAAATCGT
>CAZMWO010000629.1:0-2340 GCA_964569565.1 uncultured bacterium
CGAGTTCGCGCTCGATCTTGCCGGCATCGATGGCATAACGCAGATCATGCCCCGGGCGGTCGGCGACAAAAGTTATCAGGTCAGAATAGGATTTAAACGATCCCTTCGCCGGAGCCAGTTCGTCGAGAATGCCACAGATTCCCCTGACCACGTCGATATTCTTCTGCTCGTTGTGGCCGCCGATGTTATAGGTTTCGCCGGGTTTGCCGGTAAAAAGCACGGTACAGAGAGCACGGGCGTGATCTTCGACGTAAAGCCAGTCGCGAATCTGCTCACCCTTACCGTAGACCGGCAGCGGCTTGCCTTCGAGAGCATTAAGAATGACCAGCGGAATAAGCTTTTCAGGGAAATGATAGGGCCCGTAATTGTTCGAGCAGTTGGTGATAAGAGCTTTGAGCCCGTAAGTGCGCTGCCAGGCCCGCACCAGATGATCGGAAGAAGCCTTGCTCGCTGAATAAGGCGAGCTCGGGTCGTATGGAGTTTCTTCGGTGAACAGGCTGTCGTCAAGCTCAAGATCACCGTATACTTCGTCGGTGCTGACATGCTGAAAACGGAATTCCGGCTTTTCGCGCAACTGAGCGCGCGCGGCTTCGAGCAGCGTGTAGGTACCGATGATATTAGTCTGAATGAAGGTGGCCGGCCCGTCGATCGAGCGATCAACGTGTGATTCGGCGGCAAGATGCATGATGGCGTCGGGACTGTGTTTTTTAAATACCTGCTCGACCGCATCGCGATCGCAGATATCGACCTGCTCGAAGCAGTAGCGCGATGAATCGCTGATTTCACGCAATGATTCGAGATTGCCGGCATAGGTCAGCTTGTCGAGATTAACGACATGATGATCGGTATTCTTGATCAGATGCCTGATCACAGCCGAACCAATAAAACCCGCACCACCGGTAACAATTATCTTCATCACTATCTCCTCAGCTCCCACAGATTTTAACAGGCATATATATACCACAACCCCGCCCGCAAGGCAATTGCTGTACAGATTCATCGAGGTTTTCGGCCAGGAAGGCTGATGAAAATCACAATGTGTGGTAACATAGAAGAAGTTACCTTTCGGAGAAGCCGCAGTGACAATCAAACTTGCACCAAAAGCATTGAAAGACCTCTTTCCTACCAGCATTCTGTTTCAGACGACATTCTGGGGGAAGGTTAAATCCCGCATAGGCTGGGAACCAAGGGCCTTTGACATCTGCCACCCAGACAGCAGAAGCGATGTGCTTCTGCTGAACCAGCCGTTTGGCGATAATCGAGTCGCCGCCTATATTCCGCAGGGGCCTGAATTCGCACCGGCACCCGAAAACTACGGCACTTACCTCGAAGAACTTGCCGAAAAGCTGATTCCGCATCTCGATCCGAAAACTGCATTCATCCGCTTCGATCTTCCCTGGCTCTCGCCTTTTGTCAGTGGTGAATTCGGCCACCCGGTAATTCCAGAGGCCAGAATTCAGGAAATGCGCATGAACTACAGCACCAGTTCCTGGAATTTCATCAAGTCGGTCAATGATATGACGGTCGCTTCGTGCATGATCGTCGATATTGCTCCCGACGAGAAGACCATTCTCGCACGCATGAAGCCGAAAACCCGTTATAACATCGGCCTTGCAGCACGCAAGGGAGTACACACCTTTCTCGCCGGCAAAGATCATCTGCCGGCTTTTTACGAACTTTATCTGCAGACCGCCGGTAGAAACAAGTTTCTTGTCTGCGACTACGAGCATTTTCATGCTCTGTTTTCGGTGATCGAAGAAAACAATCAGGATGCCGAAGTGCTGTTTCTGCTGTCAAGCCACAACACTGACCTGCTCGCCGGCGTGATAATGGCTATCTCTGAAAAAACCGCCCTGTTTCTGTTCGGAGCTTCTTCAAACTGCAAACGTAATTACATGGGTTCATACGCAGTACACTGGGAAGCAATACGCCATGCCCGTTCCCGGGGTTGCGTCGAGTATGATATGGGCGGCGTTTCGCCTGGAGCAGAACCAGACCACCCGTTCTACGGCCTTTATTCTTTCAAATCAGGCTTTGGCGGGCAAATAGTTCACCGCACGGGAACCTGGGATTTTCCGCTCGACAAAGATGTCTATACTGCTTTTCGCAACGCCGAAACCATTCTCTGCGGCCTCGGCGGCTGATCCCACCTTCGCCAGTTTTCACCGGGAACTGCTGCACAGAGCTACCCTTTGTTGCAGAAAGAAGCTGTTTCAGTTTAGAATATGCAAAAATACAGAGGGCAACGCGGTGAACATAAGAGAGATGGTGCTGAGGTTATTGAAAGATCTGGGATTGGCATTCATGCCTTTTGCCTGTCATCATTGCCAGGCATCTACC
>CAZMWO010000630.1:0-2338 GCA_964569565.1 uncultured bacterium
GAAAGCACAGGCACAGGTCTAATTAGACTCAATTTTGCGTTTACCATAATGTTTCAATGTGATAGCAATTTGCTACTAAAATAGTATTGAACTCTATACGCGTTTAGTTATATTATTAGTGACCCGGCGGGCACACCGCCGGATATGCCACAATTAAAGCGGCAACTCATGATGCAGGCAGGTAAACAGACATGTGGGATTATACCAAATCAGTAATGGACCACTTTTCAAACCCCAGAAACGTCGGCAAGATCGAAGATGCCGATGGCGTAGGCGAAGTAGGCTCTCTCGCCTGCGGTGACGCACTCAAGCTTTACCTCAAGATCAACAAGGAAACGGGCATAATCGAAGACGCCCGCTTCCAGACCTTCGGTTGCGCCAGCGCCATTGCCAGTGCATCGGCTCTTACCGAGCTGATCAAAGGCATGCCACTCAAAGAAGCCGAAAAAATCACCAACGACGATATCGCCCGCTTTCTCGGCGGTCTGCCGGAACAGAAGATGCACTGTTCAGTCATGGGTCGTGAAGCGCTCGAAGCTGCCCTGGCGAACTTCAGGGGAGTGAAGGTCGAAGAACATGCAGATGCACAGGTTATCTGCAAATGTTTCTGGGTCGATGAACACAAACTTCGCGAAGTAATCACCGAGAACAAACTCAAAACGGTCGAAGAAGTGACACATTACACCAAGGCCGGCGGCGGCTGCGGCGGCTGTGTTCCCGATATAAAACGCATTCTGGCCGATATCAACGGCCTCGAAAAGAAAGCAGAACCCGAAGAGAAACCACGTATGACCAACCTGCAAAGAATAAAGCTGATAACCGAAACCATCGCAACAAAAATTGCCCCGATGCTGCGCCAGGACGGCGGCGACATCGAACTGGTCGACATCGACGGCTATGACGTCTATGTCAAGCTGCGCGGCGCCTGTGCCGGATGCCCCGGCGCCAGAGCGACACTGCAGAACATCGTCAGAGAAACGCTGCGCCGCGAAGTCGATAGTGAAATCAACATCATCGAGGCCACAAAATGACAGAACCCAGACAGGTATATCTCGACAACAACGCGACCTGTAAGGTGTCGCCTGCTGTAGTCGAAGCTATGCTTCCGTTTTTTGGTGAACTGTATGGCAATCCGAGTTCGATGCATTCGTTCGGCGGCAAGGTGGCAGAACATGTCACCCGCGCCCGCGAGCAGGTAGCTGCGCTTCTCAATGCATCGCCCGAAGAAATCATATTCACATCGTGCGGTACAGAATCTGATAACCACGCGATCCGCGGCACTCTTGAAGCTAACCCCGAAAAGAAACATATAGTCACGACCAAGGTCGAACATCCGGCGGTTCTCAATGTTTTCCGCTTTCTGGCCAAGCGCAAGGGCTATCGCGTAACCGAACTCGGCGTCAACAAACAGGGTGACCTGAATCTTGACGAACTCATAGCCGCACTGACCCCAGATACTGTTCTGCTCTCAGTCATGGCCGCCAATAACGAAACCGGAACACTCTTTCCAATAGACGAAATCGGTGCGATCGCCCGCGAAAAAGGTGTGATCTTTCATACCGATGCGGTTCAGGCAGCCGGCAAGATTCCGCTCGACCTCAAAAAACTGCCGGTAGATCTGCTGTCGATCTCAGGACACAAACTCCATACACCAAAAGGCATCGGCGCGCTCTATATCCGCAAAGGCACCCGCATATCACCATTCATGATCGGCGGCCACCAGGAACACGGCCGCCGCGCCGGCACCGAAAACGTACCCTATATCATTGGCTTCGGCAAAGCCTGCGAAGAAGCGATGAACGGCATTTTCGAAGAGAACAACCAGGTGCGCAAGCTGCGCGACAAACTCGAAAGCGGTCTGATGTCGCAGATTAAGCACACCTATATCAACGGCAACCCGCGCTGGCGACTGCCAAATACCACCAATATCGGCTTCGAATTCATCGAAGGCGAAGCGATTCTGCTGCATCTCAGCGCTGCCGGCATCGCTGCCAGTTCAGGCTCAGCCTGCACCAGTGGCAGCCTTGAACCATCGCACGTTCTGATGGCCATGGAAGTCCCCTTTACCTATGCGCACGGTTCGGTGCGCTTCTCGCTTTCGCGCTACACGACCGAAGAAGAGATCGACTACGCCCTCGCCACCGTGCCGCCGATCATACAAAGACTGCGCGACATGTCGCCCTTCTACGACCCCAAAAAGTAACCTGCAAAGCAAAAAGCACCGGCCTAATCCAGCCGGTGCTTTTTTATTTTAGACAACAGCATTGCATTGGTCTTCTGCGAGGCCTGAAGACGGGATTGCTTTTTCGTAAGCTTGTGAGCGAAGCGAATCGCTGGA
>CAZMWO010000631.1:0-2337 GCA_964569565.1 uncultured bacterium
TTCGTCGGTAGCGGCGATTACCAGCTTGTTTTCGATCGGAACATCATTGGGCGAAGAAACGAAAGGATCGAGATCTTCTGCCGAGTTGCCGGAAGCTATTACTACCAGAGCGTTTGGTGCCTTGGCAAACATTGCCTTGTCTCTGGTCAGAAAGGCTTTGGTAACGAAAAGGTTCACGACTTCCTGAACTTCGGCGGCGGTCGGGTTTGTCCAGCCCCATTGCACCATGTTCTTGCCCATCATATCGACAAGAGCTTCATTGGGAGCGCCAAACGAGCAGTTGATAACGCGAGGTTTGAGTGAGCCGATGTATTCAGCCTTTTCCTTAACCTGAGCGGCATACTGCTGACCAAGCTGTGTAAAATACTGGTCGAGTTCATCCATCGTGACCTTTTTCGGTGCTTCATTGCTGTCGGTGCGGCGGGTTCTTCGGCTCATTTTGTGAGCTATCATGTGTTTGACCTGAGCAAGAGCTTCTTCTGCATCTTTTTGCGGACTGTTGCCGGTCGGTATATGGGAAATGGCGTTCAGATTGACGTTGCTGTTTTTGGTCGAGGCGATGCCGGCGCAGTGGGTGCCATGCGCCCAGCCACCGGTAAAACCGACCCAGGCCCAGAACTTCTGGTTCTGATATTGAGTCTTAAGAAATTCGAATTCATCAGGATCCATGCCGGCCTGGCCGTAGGCCTGCAGCTTGCCGAGCAGTTCCATGCAGCGCAGAACCTTGTCGTAGTCAGGAGGTGTGTCTTTGAGATTGACCAGTTCCTTGCTGTTGTTTACGAAGTTCCAGCCGTATACATCGTCTACATAACCGTTTCCGTCATCGTCAACACCGGCTTTGCCTGTGGCTTCGGCTTCGTTGGCGAGAGCAAAGGGTTTGAGAACGTCATGGGTAAAATCACTGCCTGAATCTATGATCAGCACATTCGGCTTATCGCCGGCCTGCACTGGAGAAACGCTTAAACAGATGGATACAGCTATTGCAGACAACAAATAAACTGGTTTAAATTTCATTAAGCCACCTCCGTATTATTAAATAATAAGGATAATTGTCTGAGGTGTAAAGACCCAACGCAAAAAAGCTGTTTTTCTGGCAAAAAAATACGTTTGCGTTATATAATCTGCCTGATTAAGCAAATAAAAAACATGGAGTGAAAAAATGAAAGTTCTTACCATGAAGTGCATGAAATGCGGCAAAGAATACCCAGAAGCAGCCGATCGCTACGTCTGTGACGACTGTGGAATCGACGGCATTCTCGACATAGTCTATGATTACGGTTCTGTTAAGATCAGCCGCGAAGAAATCGCTGCCTCTAAGAACTATTCACTCTGGCGCTATCGCAAGATGCTGCCGGTAGCTGATACGACCGAAATTCCGCCGCTTCAGGTCGGCTGGACACCACTTTACCGCGCCCGGGCTGTAGAGAAAATGCTCGGGCTCGATAATGTCTATATCAAAGATGACGGCCGCAATCCGACCGCATCTCTCAAAGACCGCGCCAGCGCTGTCGGCGTGGCCAAAGCCCGCGAAGCCGGCGCCAAAACGATCTGCGCCGCTTCGACCGGCAATGCCGCCAGTTCACTTGCCGGTTTTGCAGCCTCGGCCGGACTTAAGACCGTTATTTTCGTGCCCAAACGCGCGCCCCGCGCCAAAGTTGCCCAGCTGCTGGTGTATGGCGCCAAAACGGTTATCGTCGATGACAATTATGACCGTGCATTCGAACTCTCGGTTGAAATTACCAAAAAATTCGGGCTCTACAACCGCAACTGCGCCTACAACCCGTTTCTCGTCGAAGGCAAGAAAACCGTCGCCTACGAAATGTGGGAACAGATGGGCTTCGATCTGCCCGACCGGGTGTATGTTTCGATTGGCGACGGGTGTATAACTTCAGGCATCTACAAAGGCTTCTACGACCTCATGCAGCTTGGCCTGACCGATCGCATGCCACGCATCATCGGCGTGCAGGCAGCCGGTTGCAACCCGGTCGAAGTTGCGCTTAAAACCGGCGAATTCGTTGCGCAGGATGGCAACACGATTGCCGATTCAATCGCGGTCGGCATTCCGCGCAACCGCCTCAAAGCGATGCGTGCCCTGAAAAATTCGAATGGCGACTGCATTTCAGTGACCGACGATGAAATCCGCTCAGCCCTTCTCGAAATGCCGCGCGCAACCGGCGTATTCGGCGAACCCGCCGGCGTCACCGCCTTTGCCGGCTTCAAGAAGCATGCCCTGGCAAAAGACATTGGCACAACTGAAAAAGTTGTAGTTCTCATCACCGGCAACGGCCTCAAAGACATCGAATCGGCAATATCAGTGTGCACCATGCCGGCTCCCGT
>CAZMWO010000632.1:0-2334 GCA_964569565.1 uncultured bacterium
CGAGTTCATGTTCGGCCCTTCGCTTTTGGCAAGCTACTATGGCCTCTGCTGACTTCTCTTTGATCACCAGAGTGATCTCACCTCATAAGTTCACGCCCGCGCCGGCTAGACCCGATTCCGGTCACGACAGGTGTTCTGTGGCAAAAGATATGAAACCTTGACTTAGTGCCGTTCTTTGCGTATCATTATTGTAGATACATAAAGGGAGTTAATTATGAAAGGCAAAGTTCAAATGTGGGGTAATAGCTTAGCTATTCGAATCCCCAAACCATTTGCAAACGAGATCCACCTAACTAACAATTCTGAAGTGGAAATTTCCCTGAAAAACGGAGTTTTAGTTGTTGAGCCGATTTCTGAAGAAGTTGATTTTGATAAACTCCTGGAAAAAATAAATAAAGACAATATACATAAATTGGTTGATTTCGGACCACCACGCGGGAAAGAGGTTTGGTAACAATGGCAAAAACCATTCCAGATCGTGGAGATGTAGTTTGGATTGATTTTGATCCCTCATTGGGACATGAACAAGCTGGCCGAAGACCGGGTTTGATATTGTCATCTCAAAAGTATCATCAAAAAGTAGGCTTGGCCATAGTCTGTCCAATTACATCTAAAGCCAAAGGATATCCTTTTGAAGTCTCTATTCCAGACGGATTTAAGGTAAAAGGTGTTATTCTTTCCGACCAGCTAAAATGTATCGACTTGGCTGAGCGAAACGTAGATTTAATTTTTAAAATTCCGGCAACCGTGGTTGAGGCAGTACAAAGGTTGGCTATTTCGATTCTGACAAAATAATAATGAGCCACAGAACAAATGCATAGACGCGGAAAATGAGGCCGGATCACGGGTCTTGCTGCACTTCTTCGCTCTGCGAGCTACGAAGTGTTTTCAACAACACCCGCGCCCGTCTCGTTTTTCCGGTCACGACTGGTGTTCGGCATGACAGATGTTCCTTAGGAACTTTCGTAATGTGTGCTCTAGAAAAAACTAGCGTAGGAGAAAAGGAACATGACAACTTCGGTTAAGATTCTCAGGTCAGTTGTTGCTCCAGAAACCGTAGCACGAGTGCTTGAAAATGAACTGGGTTTTCCCAATGTTTCATGCCGATTCCTTCATCACGGATTCAACGATACTTACGAGGCTCAATCACAGGGGACCCCCCTCATCGTCCGGCTATATCGGCATAAATGGCGCAGTGAAAAACAAATTGCCTCTGAGTGCAAAATTCTGCATGAGTTGTCAGCAGCTGGACTGGCTGTTTCTGTTCCCATATCAGGACCATCGGGGGCGTATCGGTTTGCCCTCGACGCACCTGAGGGGCTACGACTTGGGGTAGTATTTTCATGTGCCGAAGGTAATATCCCCTTAAACTTAGGTTCAGGTGATACATGTAGACTTGGCAGAATTCTTGGAACCCTTCATGATCGACTGGATTGCCTGGCTGAGGTTGGAGCGGATCGCCCGATTTTGGGGTCGGAGTTTTTTCTGAATCAACCTTTTAAAATCTTGCGGAGGGCATTTCCCGCTAACGAAGCCGATATAGATCGACTAGAACTTCATTTGCGGAAAGGTACAGCGAAACTGCCTCCCTTCTCTGGAACCAGGCCAGACTTCGGACTGGTGCACGGAGATTTTCTTCGTGTGAACATCTTCCAAAACGATGCAGGAGACTTTACCTTGTTCGATTTTGATTTTTCCGGTTTTTCGCATCGATCCTACGATCTGGCAACATATAGATGGTCTCTCGGCCCCCTGAATGATCCAGAATTGAAACCACTCTGGATTGAGTTTTTGTCCGGTTATGAAGAGGTTCATCCGCTAAGTCCAACAGAATTGTCCTATCTGGACTGGTTTATCCAGATACGCCAATTATGGGTTTGGAGTATCAACGTTGATACCGGAGATGGATTTCAGCGTCTGAATCAGCATCAGTTCAAGGCGCGTCTGGCGTGGTTCGGCTTGTGATTCTTTACCAGAAAGGTTTCTGACAAAGTTTCACAATTTTCCGCGGCGGAGGTTTTCGAACGAGGGAAAGCGCCAACCAGTCATTGTACCTGTCTGCGCTTCGCTACGCAGGTGAATTCTTTGTTCGGCAGATAAAATAGAAAGAAACTGAAAACCATATCCAGATGATAAAGCCCTCTTGCAAAACCTAACCGATTGGGTTGTTATAGTTCTATGCCTACAATCGTTAAAGAAGACGGGGTTTCGGTAATGATCATGCCAAACGATCGACTACCTCTTGTTCATGTATTCAAGGCATCGGGCCATGCTCGAATAACAATTGGAGACACTGAAACCCGACCAAGACTTCTTGAAGTGATTAACATGAAA
>CAZMWO010000633.1:0-2331 GCA_964569565.1 uncultured bacterium
CGGCGCCGAAGACCTCAAGGTTCTCGAAGATGGTTTCGAAATTCTGTCTGAACCCGGTAACTTCTTCGCTGTACGTCAGATTCTTGATGAAAAAGGGCTCAAGGTCGAAGAAGCCAAGGTCACCAGTATGCCCAAGACGACGGTAAAAGTTACCGGCGCCGATGTAAGCAAGGTTCTCAAACTGGTTGACGCTCTCGAGGAGCATGACGACGTTCAAGACGTCTACTACAACTACGACATTTCTGACGAAGACATGGAAATGGCGCTCAACGCCTGAGATCTGACCGGCTCAACAGGCTCGCCCGGGTCGCTTGTCTGCGCCCGGGCAGCTTTATCTCAGGGCTGATTTTGCAAGGTATCACATTATGATCGAATTTATCAGAGGCAGATTGCACGGCAAGCAGCCACACCGGGTGGTGATAGATCACAAAGGCATGGGTCTCGAAATTCTCGTGCCGTTTTCGACCAGCAGTCGCCTCGGCGCTGTCGGCAGCGAGGTCGAGCTGATCTGCCACCTCCACTGGCGTCAGGAAGACGGCCCGCAGCTTTTTGGTTTTTTTGCCGAAGACGAACGCCAGCTTTTCCGGCTGCTCAATAAGGTCAACAAAGTGGGTCCGAAGCTTGCCATCAACATCATGTCTGCTACCACGCCAGAGGCCTTTGCCAGCATGGTTCTGTCTGAAGACATCACCCGTCTCACCGCGCTCAAGGGTGTCGGACCAAAACTGGCTTCACGCCTGGTCGTCGAGCTCAAAGAAGGCATCGCGAAACTCGGAATCGGTGCCGCGCAGGCGGTCGAGGCCGAAAGCGCCACGGCAATTCCTTTTGAGGCAGATGTGCGCGAGGCGCTCGAAAATCTTGGTTATACCGGCAAAGAAATTGCACAGAGTCTCAAACGCGTTGCAAAAGGCCTTACACCGGACGCTACTATCGAAGAAACCATTGAAGCGGTGCTTCGCTCGTTCTCTTCTTAACCGGCAACCATGAAGAAAAAAGATCGAATAATCGATGAAATCGAGCAAGACGGACTCGAACTGCGCGATGATAGCGAAGAAGGTTCGATTCTGGCGCGTACGCCCCTGCCGGGTGACGAAGAAATTCTGTTGCCCAGTCTGCGCCCGCGCAAATTCAATGAATTTATCGGTCAGTCGGCAATAGTTGAAAAGCTGCGGGTTTTCATCGCGGCCGCGCTCGAGCGTCAGGAACCACTCGATCACACTTTGCTGCTTGGCCCGCCCGGCCTCGGGAAAACCACTCTCGCCAACGTTATCGCCGCCGAAATGGGCGTGCAGATACGTATCACCTCGGGGCCGGTGCTCAACCGCGCCGGAGATGTCGCTGCGCTGCTCACCGGGCTTCGCCAGGGCGATGTCCTGTTCATCGATGAGATTCACCGGCTCAGCAAGAATGTCGAAGAAGTGCTGTACCCGGCCATGGAAGACTATCACTTCGATGTCTTGATCGGCAAGGGGCCGACCGCCCGCAGTCTGCGCATGAAAGTGCAACCCTTCACTCTTATCGGTGCCACCACCCGCGAAGGCGACGTTTCGGCGCCGTTGCGCACCAGATTTGGCGTGGTTTCGCGCATCGATTATTATACCATCGATGAGCTGAAGGTGCTTATCGAGTCGGTTTCGCAGAAGCTGCAATACCCGGTGACGCCAGAAGCGGCCGGAGAAATAGCGCGCCGGGCCCGTGGCACGCCGCGTGTCGCCATCAGAATGTTCAAGCGCATGCGCGATGTCGCTCAGGTGGGGCGCCAGGAAGCGGTCGATATTAAAACCGTCGAAAGCGGCATGCGCATGCTGCAGGTCGACAGCATGGGACTCGACTATATCGACCGTAAGATACTCGAGATTCTGCTCAAGCGTTTCGACGGCGGCCCGGTCAGCCTTGACACGCTCGCCGTTTCCGTGGGCGAAGAGGCTGATACCATTTATGACGTTTACGAAAGTTTTCTGATTCAGATCGGCTTTATCGCACGCACCAGTCGCGGCCGCATCGCCACCCGCGCCGCCTACGAATATTTCGGCATGAAACCGCCGGAGGCGAACCCGTCTCAGAACCAGCTGCGCCTATTCGACAACTGATTGCAGGTGATAAACAGTGGAAACGACAACTCAGACGCAAAATGGCAATGACAGCGGCCTGACCCCGCTGATGCAGCAATACCGGGAGATCAAAGCGGCGAACCCCAACGCCATTCTGCTGTTCCGCTGCGGCGACTTTTACGAAACCTTTTTTGAAGACGCCGTTCTGGTTGCCCATGAACTGCAGATAACCTTGACCGCGCGTGGCAAGAGCAGTGGCAGTCCGGTTCCGCTCGCCGGA
>CAZMWO010000634.1:0-2331 GCA_964569565.1 uncultured bacterium
TGAATATTTCTATTTCGGTGAAAAAGTCGTTCAGGGAATCGGCGCTCTGGTGCTGGTTGCGCTGGGCACCGTCGCCTATCGCGCCCGCATCGATGTGCTGCTGATTTCTTTTTTGTTGATGATTTGCGCCCTGGTGCTTTACCACTGGGGTATCCTGATCTGAGGAACTAGCATGAAGCGTAAAGAAGTCGAAATTCGCAACAAGCTCGGGCTGCACGCGCGCCCGGCTTCACTGGTGGTCAAGCTGGCCGGCAAGTTCGAGTCGGAAATTCAGCTGATCAAGGAAGACACCGAGATCAATGCCAAGAGCATTCTCGGCGTAATGATGCTCGCCGCCGGCCCGGGGCAACGTGTCACCATCACGGCTGACGGCAGCGATGAACTGGAAGCCGTCGATGCGCTGGCGTCGCTGATCGAAAGCGGCTTCGGCGAGGAAATGGCGTGACATGACGGAAACGGCGGAAAAACAGTCGGTCATTCTCAAGGGCATCATCGGCTCGCCCGGCGCCTGCCTGGCGCGGGCCTATGTGTTTCGCAAGCGCATCGAGGTCAAACGCGTCGAAATCGCGCCCGATCAGCTCGATGCCGAGCTCGAGCGCTACAATGCGGCGGTGCGCATGACCGCGGCCGACATTCAAGCTTTTCGTCGTAAGGCTGAAGAACGGCATGGCGAAAAATACGCCGCCATCTTCGACTCGCACCTGCTGATGCTCGAAGACCCGCAGTTCGGCCCGAAACTCGTCGCCCGCCTGAAAAAAGAGCTGGTTAACGTCGAAAGTATCGTGCGCGACACTGTAGATCAGCTGCACAAAGCCTTTTCTGCCATCGAAGACCCCTATCTGCGCGAACGCGCTATTGACATCAAGGATGTCGGCGGTCGTCTGCTGCGCCATCTCATGGGCCTGCAGGGCCCCGCCGCCGAAATCGGCGACGAGCCTTACGTACTGGTCGCCCAGGAAGTCACCCCAAGTGAAATGCTCGATTTTGCCAAAGGCCAGCTGCGTGGCATCTGTCTCGACACTGGCGGCGCCACTTCGCATGTTGCGATACTGGCCGGCGCGCTTGCTATACCTTCGGTTTTCGGACTCAGTAATTTTTCGCTGGTCGCCCGCACCGGCGATCAGATCCTGCTCGATACCCGCCGCGAATGCCGGCTGGTGCATAACCCCGACGCCGACGAAATTGCACGCTTCAACGCCAGTGTCGAAAATGCCGGCCCCGAAAAGGTTTTGTCCGATACCACCGCTGACGGCTGGCGGCTGCATATCGCTGCCAACATCGTGCGCAGCGAAGAACTGCCGCTGCTCGAACCGCTCAAAATCAAGCGTATCGGGCTTTTTCGCAGCGAATTCATTTTCATGGAAAGCGTCGATCTGCCGTCAGAAAAGTTTCAAACCGAAGTCTATACGCGCGTCGTCGAAGCCGCCCCCGAAATGGCGGTTCTGCGCACGATCGATATTGGCTCCGACAAGCCTTTGCGCTATGTTCCGCTGGCGCACGAAGAAAACCCGGCGATGGGCTTTCGCTCGGTGCGTTTTTCTCTGGCGCGCCCCGACATCTTCGAACCGCAGCTGCGCGCGATGATCAAAGCCGCCCAGCATGGCAACTGCCGCATCATTTTTCCGATGGTTTCGGTGCCGGCCGAACTCGCCGCGCTCGACGAACTCTACCGCCGCATTGTCGATGAAGTTAAACCGACAAAAGTGCCGGAATGGGGCATCATGCTCGAAGTGCCTTCGGCCGTCTTCATGCTCGCCGATATCGCGCGTTACACTCGTTATATCAGCCTCGGCACCAACGACCTGCTGCAGTTTTTCTTCGCCGTTGACCGTACCAACGAAAAACTCGCCGGGCTCGCCGATATGATGAGTCTGCCGTTTCTGCGCCTGATGGGTCAGTGTGTCGCCGAAGCGCAAAAGCACGGCATCAGAGTCGGCGTCTGTGGCGAAATGGCCTCTGACCCGCTCGGCTTTATCGCTCTGCTCGGCCTCGGCGTCGATGAATTCAGTATGCGCCCGGCCGCCCTCAAAAGCATCATGGCGCTGATTCCGCAGCTCAACCGTGTGCAGGTGCGCGGCATCGTGCAGTCGATGCTGATGAACCCGCCGGACGATCATGATTGCCGCGCTTTCCTGCAGGCGAACTTCCCTCTCCAGTCGTGCTCGTGCGCGTAATCGTAATGGTAATCGATTCTCTCGCTCTTGTTCCTCGCACAAAGCCACAGAGCCACGAAGAAGAAGAAGAGAGATAACCGTCATCCTGCGCGGAGACGAAGGAAAGAAAGAGAAGAACGATACCGAGACCGAGACCGAGACCCGATCCCGATAGCGA
>CAZMWO010000635.1:0-2330 GCA_964569565.1 uncultured bacterium
ACGCGCTTTTGTATAAAAAACCGACCCCATAATTCAAATGTGAAGAGAACCAGCAACGACGAACTCCAGCAATCGCTTTCGGCGGATCTGAGTCTTCTGCGGATGCGGTTTTCAGGCTGTCAGATTTCAGCGAGAAGCTTTTTGAGTTTTTCGCGGCGAATGCTTTCGTTTTTGCTGTTGCGCATGAAATCTGCCAGTTTCAGCGTCAGCTGGGCATACAGATTGTATGAATCAACAGCCGGAGCCACAGCTTCGGGAGCATTAACAGACTTTATTTTTGCGGCCACCGGGGCAGCTGCCGCAGAGGTTGCGGGCTGGTCAGCGAGCAGTTCAAAAACTTCTCCCATGCGCGGTGCTACTGCCCTGAAGCCAAGCTCTTCATTGAGTTTAATGGCAAAGGCATCGGCAGATTCAGGCTCGCCATGCACGACAAAGACCTGCTGGCGAACTTCTTTTACTCCAGAGAGCCAGTTAAGAAGGCCACTCTGGTCGGCATGCCCGCTGTAACCGGTTATCTGTTCAATATGTGCTCCAGTGGTGACTTCTTCGCCATGTATGCGCACTGTTTTGGCGCCTTCGATAAGCAGCCGGCCAAGAGTGCCTTCAGCCTGATAACCAACGAACAGCACGGTATTGGCAGGATTCCAGAGGTTGTGCTTGAGATGATGCTTGATACGACCGGCATCGCACATGCCACTGGCTGACATTATCACAATGCGCTTCTCGTTGTTAAGCGCCTTTGATTCATCAACTGAGTTGGTAAAGCGAAAATCAGGGTGATCGAACAGGCCACCCATTTTTTCCATTATTGCAGTTGCGTCTTCGTCATAACATTCGGGATATTTGATAAAAACTTTGGTTATCTCAGTTGCCAGAGGCGAATCTACAACAACCCGAATACCGGAAATTTTCTTCTGATTTTTCAAAATAAGAATGTCATGAAGAAGGTCCTGCGTTCTTTCAAGCGCAAATGCAGGAATTATAATCTTGCCACCGCGTTTCTCAGCCCGTTTAAAAACGTCGGCCAACTGCTGCAGTCTATCACCTTTAGTCTGTTTATCGCGGTTTCGATTGCCATAGGTTGACTCGACCACCAGAAAATCGGTTTCGCTGAAACGGTCGGGATCGTTGAGAATCGGCTTGTCATCTTCCCCCAGATCGCCCGAAAAGATGATCTTTCGCTTTTTACCCTTGTCTTCAAGTTCGATTTCGATAAACGACGAACCAAGAACGTGCCCGGCATTATGAAAAGTTACGCGGCAGCCAGCAACCGGCTCAAAAGTAGCGTATCTTTCTACGCCCTTCAACAGGGCAATTGCATTAGCAGCGTCGGTCTCGTCGTATATCGGGGAAACCGGCTCGAGACCCTTGCGTTCGTTGCGCCGGTTCTTCTGCATCACTTCTATTTCCTGTATGCGAGCTGAATCAGGCAACAGATAACTCAGAAGCTCTACTGTAGGAGTTGTAGCATAGACCGGGCCTTTGAATCCGTGTTTTACCAGCTTGGGCAGCAACCCCGTATGATCGATATGAGCGTGCGTCAACAAAGCAAAATCGACATCGGCAGGGTTATAGGTAAAATCTTTATAGTTGTTTTCTTTGAGAGTCTTACTGCCTTGAAACATTCCGCAATCGACGATAAAGCTGAAATTGTCGGTTTCGATAAGGTAATTGGAACCGGTCACGCAGCCGGCGGCACCGTGAAAAGAAATTTTCATGCTGGTTTCCCCTTCAGGAAGTGATCTTCACAGATGTTTTTATGGGCAGCTTTTTGTTTTTTGCATAGGCCAGCAGTTTATCCTGTCTGATGGTATGCTCGGTCTCAAATTCTCCGCCCTTATCGGTCTTATATGAAACTTTTATCATCTTGCCCCAGGCACTGAATACAGTCGAAACCTCAGTAACTTTGCCGCCGTCAGGCGCTTCAAAGGTGCGCGGCAGAAAGCAGATCAACCCGTAACGCCCTGGTGCAATCAGATACACATGCCGCTGCAGATTTGGCGGCAGCAATTTGTATTCATTGGGATAAATCGGCAGATAGGTTCCAACGGTGCCGAAATCGCCCGGGTCGATCAGCCCGGCAAAAGGTCTGGTAAAAGACTTCAGGCTGAGGGCTTCAAGAATTTCTTCGATGTGTTCGTGTTCTACTGTTTTAAGTGCCATATTCGCGCTATTCTATTCTGTTCGCCCTTTCAATTCAAGGTTTTTTTCTTGAAGATTGCAAAGATTCAGTCGTGGGTGTGATTGCCTATATTGCGTACATTTAAAGCTACGAGCTATGTCGATTTACCCGTGCTCTCGACAGGGTCTCAACGCTACAACTCTCACCA
>CAZMWO010000636.1:0-2321 GCA_964569565.1 uncultured bacterium
AACCGCGACAGAGGTTTTTCATGCAGCCTATCCAGGATGACCAACAAAAAAAGCGATGTCTCAATATCATGATCTCTGTTGATGCCGGCTTTGAAACTCACCGAGAATTGCTGCCTTATAATCGTGACAATTGTATAAAAACAGCAGATATGATATGATATAGTTAGATAAGCTATAAAATTAAGCAATTTCTTGGCGTTTTCAAATAAAATCGCCATATTTTGAGAAATTGCCTGGCCTGGAGAAAAAGTGTACAGCAAAGAAAAAGTTGATCTGATGTTTTCGGCGTTTCCGCCTTTGCACAAAATTCTGCTGGAGGCGCCTGATCACGAAGCGGCGCGCGACCGATTTCTCTCAAAGTCGCGTAAGTTTATCGAGGCCAATGCCGACGATGCGCTTAAATTGAGCGGGTTGCAGGTGTCGTTGCGTCTATCTTGTTTGAGAGCGTTCAGGCAGTTCTTTACACGAAGAAGCGCTCATCTTGCTGGTTTCGATATGGTGAAAGTTCTTTACGACCTTGCCCACAGAAATTTGCAGAATCTGCCGCCAGACCTTTCTGACGCTTTTCTCGAAGATGTTTCCCGGATTCTCGCCGGCATGGCCGGCAAAGCCGGTATTTATGGCGATGAAGTGAAGATTCGAAAAACCGGCCGTGAGGCCGGGATCGCGCGATCCCGCTATCTCAACCGCCTCTGTGCAAAGATCGATGCGTCGATGAAAAAATACATATGTGGTCTCGATCCTGTAATCATCGAGAAACGCAATGAAAACCGGCAACGAATTATCAGCTATTTCGGCTGCACTGAAGCTGAGTTCGATGACTACCACTGGCAACTCGAGCATATTATCAGAGATTCAGCGACGCTCGAAAAGCTGGTTGAGCTTGCTCCTGATGAAAAGCAGGCGATAGACCGGGCGCGGGTGGCAAGATTGCCGTTTGGTATCACGCCTTATTATGCGTCGTTGTTCGACTACCAGAGCGGCAGACTGGCTGACATGCCGGTGCGGGCGCAGGTGATTCCGCCGATGAGTTATGTCGATGGCGTTCTGGCCCGCCGCGACCAGTCGGTTTGCGATCTTGACTTTATGCGTGAAACCGATACCTCACCGATCGATCTGATAACCAGACGCTACCCGCGAATTGTCGTGTTCAAGCCTTACAATACCTGCAGTCAGATCTGCGTTTACTGTCAGCGCAACTGGGAAATCGACGATGTATATTCGCCGGGTGCGATGGCTTCAAAAGATAAGATAGACGCAGCCATCGACTGGATAGCAGCCAACCCCTCAGTTAATGAGGTTCTGGTGACTGGTGGCGACCCGCTGGTGATGACTGATGATAAGATCAGATATGTTCTGGAACGTCTTTCTCGAATAGAGACAGTATGGCGTATCCGCATCGGTTCGCGCACGCCGGTAGTGTTGCCGCAGCGAATAACCGACGAACTGGCAGATCTGATCGCTTCTTTCCAGCAGCCGGGTCGGCGCGAAATCGTCATTGTTACACATTTTGAGCACAGTTCCGAAATCACCCCGCAGTCGATGGAAGCGATTCAAAAATTTCGGCGGCGCGGTCTTTACTGCTACAACCAGGCTGTTTTCACGATTCAGAACTGCCGTCGCTATGAGGTTAACGTTTTGCGCCACTGGCTGCGGCTGATTGGTGTCGAGCCCTACTATACATTTAACGCCAAGGGCAAACAGGAGACTGATTTTTACCGCGTGCCGCTGGCGCGTCTGCAGCAGGAGGCGAAGGAAGAGGCGCGCCTGTTGCCAGGTATGGCGAGAACTGACGAGCCGGTCTTCAATGTGCCGGGGCTTGGCAAGAACTATCTGCGGGCCGAGCAGAACCATCTGCTGCTGACGATTATGCCAGATGGTCGCCGTGTTTACGAGTTTCACCCCTGGGAAAAATATATCAGCAATATCCCTTCGTACATTCACACGGATCTCGCATTGTACGACTATCTCAAAAAGCTCGAAGCCCTCGGCGAAAACCCCGAAGATTACAAGAGTATTTACTATTACTTCTGAGTCTCTGCACCGCTCCCGATCAAAGAATAGTGCTCGTGCGCGTAATCGCAATCGTAATCGCTCTTCTGGATTACCGCTTGCGAGGGAATAACGGTTTAAATGTTCAATGATTGAACAAGCAGCAAAATAGCATTATCTGGTTAGATTGGCAAGGGAATTTTTGAAGGATTCGTAGGCTTTGGTGATGCCGGATTCCAGCGAGACCTTTGGTTGCCAGCCGAGAGATTTGAGACGGGTTACATCCAGGAGTTTTCTTGGAGTGCCGTCGGGTTTGCTGCTGTCGAAGG
>CAZMWO010000637.1:0-2312 GCA_964569565.1 uncultured bacterium
GTTATCGTGCCAGCCGAAGTCTTGAGCAGAGAATCGCCATTGGTGGCAGTGCCACGCGCCAGCGTGATGTTACCAGCGCCGGTGTTTACAGACAGATCATTACCGGCTACGGCATCTGTAATGCCGATGTTACCGTTGCCGGCCGAGATTGTCAGGTCGTTGCCGACGGCAGCATTGTTAACGGTGGTATCGCCGTTAACAGCAGTTAGTGTCATGTCATTGCCGGCGGTAACTGTAGTCAGATCGATATTGCCTTCATCGTCGGTTACAGTCAGGTTCTGACCGGCATTTATGGTTGAACCGGTTACAGCTCCCCTGTCTGTTGTGACTGCAACGTCTGTTCCCGCATTCAAGGTCGTGATGGTTACGTCACCGAGTCCGGTATTGAGATTCGTGCTGTTGCCAGAGCGGCCGGTGAGCAGGTTGATATTGCCGTTCGCGGTTGAGACGAGCAGATCTCTCGTGGCATCGGCATTGGTGAGATCGATGTTGCCGGCGGCGCTGTTGGTGACTGCGATGTCAGCGCCGGCTTTTGTTGCAATCATGGTTTCGATGTCGATCAGGCCGTTAACATTGCTGACCGTGGCCTTGTCGCCGCTTTCGATGGTCTGGGCGGTAATGCCAAGAGTTGCTTCGACGATGGTGGTCAGCGCAGATTTGAGCTTGTCGCTGATTGTGATCGTGCCAGCCGAAGTCTTGATGAGAGAATCACCGCTGGTGGCTGTTCCACGAGCCAGTGTGATGTTACCGGCACCGGTATTAATGGTCAGATCGTTTCCGGCTACTGCATCAGTAATGCCGAGATTACCACTGCCAGAAGTCATTGTCATGTCATGGCCGGCCGCAGCACTGTTTACAGTGATATTGCCGTTCGCGGTTGAGACCAGCAGATCTCTGGCGGCATTGGCGTTAGTGAGGTCGATGTTGCCGGCGGCGCTGTTGGTGACTGCGATGTCAGCGCCGGCTTTTGTTGCAATCATGGTTTCGATGTCGATCAGGCCGTTAACATTGCTGACCGTGGCCTTGTCGCCGCTTTCGATGGTCTGGGCGGTAATGCCAAGAGTTGCTTCGACGATGGTGGTCAGCGCAGATTTGAGCTTGTCGCTGATTGTGATCGTGCCAGCCGAAGTCTTGATGAGAGAATCGCCGCTGGTGGCTGTTCCACGAGCCAGTGTAATGTTCCCGACACCGGTGTTAACTGTAAGGTCGTTGCCGGCTACAGCATCAGTAAGACCAATATTTCCGATGCCAGCAGTTATCGTCATATTGTTAGCGGCTTCAGCTGTCGTTATCGAGGAATTGCCCTTTGTAGCAGTAATGAACAGGTCGTTGTCGGCAGAGACCGAATTCACAGTAATGTCGCCTTCTGCATCCGTTATAGTCACATTTTGACCGGCATCTATCGTAGAGGCTGTAATTGCGCCGACTCCGGCAGCAAGCGCCACATTATTTCCGGCACTGACAGTATTCAAAGCAATGCCGTAGTCGCTTTCGATCGAAACATCATTGCCGGCGGCTACAGCAGCGGTTGTTTGAAATGCCCCAACGGCATCGACCGACAGATTACCCATGGCCGATATGCCCTGGGCAGTCGTTACAGCTGCCGCGTTGTTAATGGCTACATTACCCGCAACTGCCGAGTTAGTTACCCCGTTCAGTGTCAGAGCGATACTGTTGTTCAGTTCAATATCGCCAAGAGTTGAATTAGTCAGTGCGGCCTGCGCGATTTCGTTGTTCAAACTGTCAAGTGACAGGCCATTCTTAGTTACTGCGCTGAGCGTAGTCGCTTTTACATAGCTTGTACTTTCGTTCTGAGTGAGCGAATCAGCCGTAACCGTGACGGTCTGTGCATTAACATTGCCGTTAAAGTTGACGCCACTGTCATTGTTGGTGATCTTAAACACACCAGCGGCATTTCTGGCTGTTACATTGCCGAGATTGATTGCCGGCTTAGACGAAGATTCTGATTCGGCGGCGATATAGACATTTTCACCTTCGGCGTCAACCGAGTCGGTGCTGTCGCCAAGTATGCGCACACCCTTACCATCTTCGCCGACATTACCGGTGTCAGAAAGCAGAGTCAACTTGCCACCGGCGTTTATATAGCCCAGGTCTTCGGCAGTAATGCCGGTATTTACACTCAGCAGATCCTTGAAAGAGCGCAGTCTGACATCGCTACCGCCAAAAAGGGCAGAAATCTGCATGGCATTTAGACCGGTCTGGAAAATATTGATCAGGCCATCGGCACGGGCAGTGAGCTTGCCGCTTAGATCAACAACCAGAGGTTTAACGTCAGTACCAAGGGAACTGTT
>CAZMWO010000638.1:0-2312 GCA_964569565.1 uncultured bacterium
GAATGTGCTTACGGCAGATCTTCTCTGGCACCATCTTGAGAACTTCAGGCTTGATTTCGACTTTGCTCAGGTCAACGAAAGGCACCTTGAGCTGTTTGCCAAGAATCGGCAGCAGCTTGTCTTCGGTCAGGTAACCGAGTTCGATGAGAACCTGCCCGATACGTTTGCCGCGCTTCTTTTGCTCGGCAAGGCCTATGTTGAGCTCTTTCTCACCTATGTGCCCTGCTTCAATAAGCAGTTGACCAATCTTTTTTCGCTTAAACATTAACCGTTAAGCCTTGTTTCCTGCTATTTATCATTGTGATATGTAAAATTACAACCATTGATTATAATATAAACCTGCTCAAAATTGAATAGATTTATCAAACCTTGCAGTAATAACCGGTCAAAATCAAGCGTCCTTCTGCGCGTAGCGCAGCGAAGTCGCAGAATCCATGGCTCATTGTCGATCACGAGAATGAAGGCGAAGATCCCAGATTATTGCGCTGATTCCCAGTATTTGCGGCGGGCTTCCATGTAGTGGGGGTTCAGCCTTATCGCTATTCTGAATTCTTCCATGGCTTCGTCATCGAGGCCTTTTTTGCGCAGAATGATGCCAAGATGGAAGTGCAGGTCGGCGTATTCAGGATGATCCTTGATCAGGCGGCGATACTCGGCTTCTGCCTGATCGAGCAGGCCGAGATCTGAAAATACGGCGCCAAGGTCGATGGTCACACTGCTGCGCTCGAGTTTTTCGCCGAGCATGTCTTCGATGATCTGACGATACTCTTTGATCGCTTTGCTGATTGCACCCTGTTCCTCATAGATGCGGCCAACATGGTAGCGCGCGGCCGCATAACGCGGGTTGATCGCCAGAGCGTTGGCAAAGCTGGCCAGAGCCTTGTCGAAGGCTTTGTTTTCGTAAAAAATCAGGCCGACGTTGAAATGTGCGTCGGCAAAGCGCGGGTTTAGAGTGAGCACCGACTCGTAAGAGGCAACCGCCTGGTCGCGATCGCCAAGTTCACGGTAGGCGTGCCCTAGGTGACTGTAATAAACCGGGTTTTTGGGGTTCTGATTCACGGCCTTGACATAGCAGAATGAGGCCTTGTCAAACTGTTTCTTGAGATAAAAGGCGTTGCCGAGATAAAACAGCTTTTCGTGATCGTTGGGGTGCGAGCGCAGATGTTTGATGCAGGCATCGATCACCTCGTCGAGCAACCCTTCGCGGTAAGTCGTGTTATCTGCCATTAACCATCTCCTGTCAGATCAGTCGAGTGAGAGAACCGATTTTATATCCTTGCCAAGTTTGGTGCGCGGTTCAATGCGCCTGAAGGCGGGCTTGTCGGTGCAATACAGATGCAGAACTTCGAGCCCTTCGTAGTTGCGCTTCTGCAGGCCCAGTCGCATGCTGTTGAAGTGCGGCGCCAGCAGTTTGAGGCCTTCTTCCGGCTCGCACTGTTCGCGCATGAAAAAACGATATTTGTGAATTACCCCGTCATCGCGGCGATAAATATCTATTTCAGGTTCTTCGAGGTGCTGAGAGCGCGCCGAGTATTTGCGAACTTCGAAAAAATGCTGGCGCTCGTAGTCTTCGTAAACATTCACGCCCCAGATATAGGCATTTCTGAACAGCCAGAGCGGAAAAACCGGACTGAGAAAGTTCTTGAGATTGCTGATAAGATCATAGTTATACTCGCTCTCGCGAATACACACATGCAGATTGCTGCTCTGCAGCCTGAAGTCGCCGCCATCGCTGAAACGCCCCGAAATACAGGTTATCTTGTCGGGGCGCGGCAGGCTCGCAAGAATTTTCTTGGTTCGGTCGTTAACGGTTGAGTAGACCTCGTTCGGTTGATCAGTGTATTCAACACTGATATCGGCGACAGGAAACGTGAAGATCTTCTCGAAAGCCGAGTGATAGACTTCGTGATCTTTGCGTTCGCTCAAAAATATGTGTTGCTCGAGGATGGGGTCTGATTCGTTCATGGGTCTACTCCGTGCTGGCGTATATAAAGGTGTAATCTTCCAACGGTCGCGTTTTCGATTCAGCTGGAACAAGCTGGTCGGCAAGGTTTGCCAGCAGATCATCGGCATACTGTTCCGGCATCTTGTCCAGAAGCAGGCGCAGATCTTCGCTGCCAAGCCGGCTACCCTTTTCCCCGGCAAAATCGAGTGCCCCGTCAGTATAAATCAATATGCCGTCGCCGGGCAACAATTGAATAACCTGATTCTGATAAGGATCGATACCCTGGCTGAACAGCCCCATCGGAACGCCGTTCGCAAGCTGTGGAATCTCGACAAAGCCGCTGCGGGGTCTGTTGATAAGAGGCGTG
>CAZMWO010000639.1:0-2304 GCA_964569565.1 uncultured bacterium
GCAGAGCATCTTCATCGCTGCGCAGACAGAACACACTGGATTCGCCGGGAAACACACTGCCGTCGCCGCGCTTGAAACTCAGCTGCTGCAGCGAACTCTGCAAATCGTACAGCCCCTCGAGCACTTTGCCCATCTTATTGAAGTCTTCATCGGCCTCATAAATAATGCGGGTGCTCTGACCCAGAATTTCATTGCCGATATAACCGAACATTTTTTCGAAAGCCGGGTTCCAGTCGGTGATCTGCCGGCTGGTATCGGTGACCAGAATAGCATCGCGAATACTGCTGTAGAGCTGGCGATAGCGACGCTCGCTGCTGGCGAGAACCTTTTCGGTCTCCTTGCGGGCAGCCACTTCTTTTTCCAGCTCAAACATCTTCTGCTCCAGCTTGCGCACCAGGCGTTCGCTGTAAAGTTTGAATACCTCTTCTTCACTCGCCGGCTGGGCAATCCTGTCAGTCTGGTTGTTACGCGCCTCTTCAGCAGCTTCCTTTATCGTTTTGATCATCAGCTCAGGCTCGCATGGCTTTACTACGAAGCGGCTGGCACCGACTTTCATCGCCAGCTCTTCGTCTTGTATACCGGTATAGGTTGCAGTATAGAATATTACCGGTATGGAAGCCGTCTTCGGGTCGGCCTTGATCTTGCGGCACAGCTGAAAGCCGTCCATAACCGGCATAAGAATGTCACTGATGATCAGATCGACTTTCTCTTTCTGCAGATATGCCAGCGCGTCTTCCCCGTTGGCGCAGGCATTGACTGAATAACCATTTCCGCCAAGCAGTGCCTTGAGGAAATAAAGGTTGTCTTCGCGGTCATCGACAATGAGTATATGCATTGAGTACCTCTCTTAAGATCTACTGGCCCACAAACTGCGTGATTTCATCGACAAAGGTGTCAGGATTTATCGGCTTTTCTATGTAACCGTTGGCGCCTGCCGCCAGTATCTGTTCGCGGTCACCCACCATTGCATAAGAGGTTACCGCAATAATCGGTACGTGGTCAAGTTCGTGATGTTTTTTAAGCTCGGCGGCTACGGCATAGCCATCCATTTCCGGCAGCTGGATATCGAGCAGAATGGCATCGGGGATATGCTCGAGCGCCATCTGCACGCCCAACCGGCCATTTTCTGCACCAAGCACTTTGAAACCCTTTTTTTCGAGGAGAAAGCGCATCATATAGAAATTCTGCTCGTTGTCTTCAATTATCAGCAGTGTTTTTGCCATGCTCTGCCTCCTTATTTAACGGGAAGGAAACGTAAAAGGTGCTGCCCTGCCCCGGCCGGCTTTTTACGTCAATGCTGCCGCCCATCATTGCAAGCAGCTTGCGACAAATCGACAGGCCAAGACCGGTTCCCTCGTGTTTGCGCGCCAGACCGGAGTCGATCTGCCGAAACGGCTCGAAAATCGTCTGCAACGCTGCTTCTTCCATGCCAATGCCCGAATCAGCAACTTCGATCAGGCAGTTGCCGTTCTCGATGCGGCATGCCAGGCTGACAAAGCCCTTTTCGGTAAATTTGACCGCATTGTTGAGAAGATTGATGATGATCTGTTCGAAGCGCCTCTGGTCGGTCGTGACCTGGCCAACGTCATCAGCGATCTGAGAATGCAACTCGAGGCCTTTATCCTTTGCCATAGGCGTCAGCAGCATCAGAATCTTTTCGAGCGAAGACCTTAACGCAAAGCTGTTGGGTGCCAGCTCGAGCTGACCGGCTTCGATCTTTGAAATATCGAGAACATCGTTGATCAGCGAAAGCAGGTGGCGCGCGCTTTTCTGCACCATGCTGAGCTGCTTGTTCTGCTCATCGTTGAGTGGCCCTGCCAGACCCTGCAGCAGAATGCCGGTGAAACCTATGATCGAATTGAGCGGAGTGCGCAGCTCATGCGACATGCTCGCGAGAAATGCAGATTTAATGCGGTCTGCCGCCTCCGCCCGCTCCATTGCAGCTGCCAGCTCGGCCGTGCGCTCGAGCACACGGTGTTCGAGTTCCGCATGACTCTGCCGCAGTTCGGCGGTGCGCAGATTGACCTGATGTTTAAGCATCAGACTGCCGAGAATGCTCATGAACAGAAAGCCGAGAAGAACCAGGGCGATGATTTTTATTTCCTGCGGAATCTGGAAACTCACCTTTTCAGAGGTCCAGCGCTTGAGCGACTGGTAATACTCTGACTGGTGGTTCTGCTTGAGGAGCTTCAGATGCTGGTCGATCTTTTCGAGCAGGTGCAGGTTGCGACCTTTTGCCGTGGCGAAATGCAGGGCCGAAGGGCTGAAGATTATCGCAGTATCTTCGAGACCGTATTGTCTGGC
>CAZMWO010000640.1:0-2297 GCA_964569565.1 uncultured bacterium
GATGGTTTCAAAACCGTCGAGAAGCGGCATCTGCAGATCAAGCAGCAGAATATCATATCGGCGACGAGCCAGTGCCAGAATCGCTTCGTGTCCATTGGAGACAACGTCAACCGCTATGCCAAGCTTATCCAGCATCGCCTTGACGACATACTGGTTTACCGGGTTGTCTTCAGCCAGGAGCGCATAATAGCTGTTTTTAACCAGCTCAGGTATTGGGATAGCAACCATTCTGGCTGACAACGATCTCGCCTGCCGGTAATACTGCTCGGCTCCATTCTTGCCTGTTTCTTCTACGGGCAAAGGAATATTAAACCAGAAACGTGAGCCATTGCCAAGTTCGCTGTGCATGAAAATCTGCCCGCGCATCAACTTTACAAGTTTTTTGGAAATGGCCAGACCAAGACCGCTGCCACCAAAGCGCCTGGTCGTTGAAGAATCGACCTGAGTAAAGTTCTGAAACAGCATGCTCTGCTTCTCGACAGCGATACCAATGCCTGAATCCTTTACTTCAAATCTGATGTTATGATTACCGGATGCAAAATCACAAGCGACACGCAGAATAACCTCGCCTTCAGTAGTAAACTTAATGGCATTATCTAACAGATTTACCAGTATCTGTCGTAGTTTGGCCGCGTCTCCCCTGACGATTTCCGGAAGTGGCTCAGCCATTTCAAGGTGGTATGAGATATTTTTCATTGCCGTGTTATGGCGCATCTGCTCAAAAACACCACGCACAACGCTCTTAAGATCAAAGGCCTTGTCCTCAACTGCCATCTTTCCTGACTCGATCTTGCTTATGTCAAGAATATCACTTATAAGCAGCAGCAAAGAATTGCTACTGTCACGAATTATTTCCGCATACTGCCGCTGCTCGTCGGTAAGTTCGCTGTGCAGCATTAGTTCGACCATTCCGTAGATTCCATGTATTGGTGTACGGATTTCATGACTCATACTTGCAAGAAATACACTCTTCGCCTGACTTGCAGCATCAGCCTTCTTTCTGGCGGCCATAAGTTCGCGCTCGGCAAGCACGAGGCGGGTGACATCGGCAAAAAAACCTACGACACACTTTCTTCCATCAAGCTCCATCAAAGCGGTATTTAATTCGGCATAAAACACAGAATGATCTTTTCGTTGGCAGGGGAGTTGTGGAACATGGCTGAACGCCGACATATTGTTCCTGCGAAACAGCTGCACCGTATCTACCACTTCTTCTGCCGGATGCAGGTTTTCGATGCTCATCCCTTCCAATTCGTGCTGCTCATAACCAAACATTTTCTCAGCGCAGGGATTGACGCCTATTATAATCTCATTATCAATATCTGCGATAACAATGCCATGGGCACAACCATCGAACAGAGTTCGGTATTTAAGCTCTGAATCTGCAGTCTTCTTCCTGGACATCTCTGTGGCAGCCAGCAGATCGAGCAATACTTTTTCACTTTTCATTTTATGGTATTCATAGCCGCCAGAAACGATTGAAGAAAAAGCAAATATTCCAAAGAATCTTTTTAAAAATGCAGCTTCATAAATAAACAGAGAATCTGGATAATATTGGCTGACTAACAGAGCTGTAATGCAGCTTATCAGGTATAAGGAAGAGATGATCACGCCATATCGGAAGCCGCTGAGAAAAAAAACTATCGGAGGGACAAGAAAGCTCCAGAATGCACCCGTGCCTTCGATGCCACCATTGAGATAAATTGAGAAAAAAAACAGCGATACCGTGATCACTGATAAAATGCGCGGCCAGACAAGTTGTCTAGAAAAATAGGAGCTTGTTCCGCCGGCTGTAAAAATAACCGCTACAATAAAATCAACAGCCGCATATCTATAGTTGCCAATGCTATAGTTATCATAAGCAAACCACAACCCATAAAAGACAGCCAAAGCTGATGCAATAATCAGAACACGCTGGCGAAAATCGTTGTTCTGTGCGGCGATATCAAAGCCGCTTAAAGTATCGGGCACATCTTTCCTCCCGAAATCAAAAGACTCATGTCAATGTTCAAGCCCAAACTACACTGCTTATAAGCTTTTGTAAAGCCTATCCCGTAAAATCTTCTCTTAACCGCACACCGGCCGCCGGACTCAGGCTCCATCAGCCTGCCCTGCTTTCGCAGGATCACATGGCTCTAATTGCCTGGCGGCAATAAGAGCCATCTGAAAAAGGTGAGAGCCCCGCACGCACACCTTGTCTACATATAATCTGTTCAGCAGTGCGACCGACTTAGGCGCCAGGGATGGCCTTATGCCGAAGCGCATGAGGATGCCGATGCAGAGTATTCTGTGATAAT
>CAZMWO010000641.1:0-2296 GCA_964569565.1 uncultured bacterium
TCATCGACCGCTCCGGTTTTTTCGAGTTTGAGGGTGCTGCGCAGTTCTTCGAGGTTGATGCCTTTGGCAGAGAGCGGGTTTCGTTTGCGATAATCGCTGACGGCAGCAACTATGTCGCTTCTCGTGATTTCGAGCCAGGCCTGCAGCGCCAGCGCCGGGCCTTCGCGTGTATCGAAGCGCAGCACGCCCTTAACGTTTTTATTCTCGATCAGCTTGAGCACCTTGCTGCCTGAAACATTGAGATTTTTGGCGATCTGAGCGGCGGTGAGTGGAGTGCGTGCCTTTTTGAGTTCGAGAGTAACGAGTTCGTGCAGCTTGTTTTTTGCGACCAGTTCGAGTTCGTTGACCAGCTTTTCGGGGCGCCGTCGATGATGCAACGGTGCGGCATCGATTATTTCGCCGCCGCCGATGGTCAGGTCGCATGAAGAATTTCTGATGACGAAACGATCGCCATGCTGCAGGTAAACCGGTTCGGCAAAATGGATCTGTACAATCGCCGATTCGCCGCATGCCAGCTTGTCACTGTTGATCAGGTGAACCCGCGCCTGCTGTTCGCAGGTGCCGGTATGAAAGACAACTTTCGACCACAGCCCGAGTTTGCACGTTTCGGCGTGAATCTGCAGGGTCGCGTCGGCCATGCTCGTCGATTTGAGCTCGCGGTCGGCAATTACCATGCCTCGGGTGAACTCGCTTTTTTCAAGCCCGACAAGATTGACCGAAGCACGGTCGCCGGCCTGAATCGAAGTGACTTCTTCGCCGTGCCGTTCCATGCGGCGTATTCTCAGGATTTTCGGCGAACTGCCGAGCAGGTAGGCTTCCTGATCTTTTTCGATATGACCGCCGATAACGGTGCCGGTGACAATAGTGCCGAAGCCGCTTTTGCTGAAAATGCGATCGACATACATTCTGAAAACGCCTTCGGCCGCCCGACCGGGTGTGGTTTCGTACAGTTTGCCAATTGCTGCTTTGAGCTCGCCGAGGCCCTGCCCGGTTTTCGCGGAGACCCTGATTAACGGCGCGTCTTTGAGAACCGACTGATCTAGCAGTTCTCTGACATCTATTTCGCATATTTCGAGCAGATCTTCTTCGACGAGGTCAGATTTGGTGAGTGCAACGATACCGCGTTTGATGCCGAGAATTTCCATGATCTGCAGATGTTCGCGCGTCTGCGGCATAACCCCGCTGTCGGCTGCGATAACCAGCAGAACGAAGTCGATACCACTGGCGCCGCTGACCATTGTATGAATGAAATCGCGGTGGCCGGGCACGTCAATAACGCCGATTTTGCCACCATCAGGCATTGACAGGCAGGCGAAACCAAGATGAATAGTGATGCCGCGTGCTTTTTCTTCTTTGTGAGTGTCGCACTCGATGCCGGTAAGGGCCTTTATCAGAGCTGTTTTTCCATGATCGACGTGACCCGCCGTTCCCATGATGAGGTGCTTCATTGTTGGCACCCATCTTTGCTCAGCCTGGCGAGCGAGGCGGCGATATAGCTGAAATCGGCTTCTTCGAGGGTAAGCACGTCAAAAACCAGTTCGCCCTGCCTGAGAATGGCCAATATCGGCTTGTCGAGGGCAAGCAGGCTATGGTGCAGCTGTGTGGCGAAATCTGAGCGTTTCTGCTGCGACTTGTCGTCGCAGGTTATGACAACGCCCCAGCTTTTGATGGCGAGATCGGGCAGGGTGCCGCCGCCGCTGCGGCCGGTCGTTTCGGTTAGTTCTGTTTTAACGCCGCAACTTTTTAAGATATGCTGAAAGCGCTGTGCTTTGAGGCGCAGCTGTTCGGGAGTCATGTCGAGCATCGCAAACAGCGGCAGCGACTCGATCATGCTGCGTTCGTCGAGATAGCATCTGGCGACACTGGTCAGTGCTGCCAGAGTCAGTTTGCACACGCGCAAAGCCCTCATCAAAGGCGCTTTTGCCAGTTTTTTTACGAGGTCGCGGCGACCGCAGATAATACCGGCCTGTGGGCCGCCGAGCAGTTTGTCGCCGCTGAAGGTCAGCAGGTCGATGCCGGTTGCCAGTGAAGATTTGACATCGGGTTCGCGTTCGAGCGGCAAGGTCGCAGGCTTGACCAGAAGCCCGGAGCCAAGGTCATAAAGCGTGATGATGCCGTGCTTTTTGCCTAGCTGAGCGAGTTCGGTCAGCCCGACTTCTTCGGTGAAGCCGCTGAGAGAAAAATTCGATCGGTGCGCCTTGAGAAGCAGCGCGGTATCAGGGGTTATGGCATCTTCATAATCAGAAAGCCGGGTTTTGTTGGTTGTACCGACTTCGACCATCTTTGCCCCGGAAGC
>CAZMWO010000642.1:0-2293 GCA_964569565.1 uncultured bacterium
ATAAGCCCAACCCGTAACCCCCCTGTACACAATTTTTTTAAATGCCGGCAAAACCATTCTAAAACGCGAGTTTCGCGCACAATTTACCAATTTGGCAAATAAAAAAAAGCGGCGAGCTGGTGCCCGCCGCCTGCTGATGTAAAGCTTCAGAGGTATTTCAGGAAAAAACGCCCTGGATAAAAACTATTGTAATGGCGACCGGAGCGAGCCATTTGATCAGGAATACCCAGATTGGCGCCAGAGCAAAATTGACCTGGCCATCGTTGGTTACTTCCTTGAGGGCATCGGTGTATTCGAGTTCCCAGGTGATAACGGTTTTGCCTTCGTCGGTTTTGCTGATCTTCTGTACCCGCCGCAGACCCCATACCCAGGCGATGAAAATGCAGAGCAGAATGCCGCCAAGTGGCAGCAGCACGTTACTTGCGACAAAATCGACCGAGTCGAGTATGCATTTTCCCTTGATCAGCTTGATGTCTGCCCATGGGCCCTGGCTGAGAGAACAGGGAATTCCGGCAGCAAAAATTGCAGCTGAAATGATTAAAGTGGCTTTCCGGCGGGTCCATTTCCACTCGTCTACTACGTATGATACGCAGACTTCGAGAAGCGAAATCGAAGAGGTGACTGCTGCAAAAAGTGCGAGCAGAAAAAATATTACGCCCATCAGGCCGCCGAGTGGCATTTTTGAGAATACCGCTGGAAGCGTGATGAACAGCAGGCCGGGGCCGGCGTCGGCGGGAAAGTTGAACGCGAATACTGCCGGCAGAATAGCGAGGCCGGCGAGCAGCGCCACAGCTGTATCGATCAGCGGTATGTACAATGCGCATTCCGGAATATTGGTGTCTTTGCTCAGATAGCTGCCATAAGTGATCATGCAGCCCATGCCGAGGCTGAGCGAGAAGAACACCTGCCCGAGTGCCGACAGAATGACGGTGCCGGTGATTTTTGAGAAGTCGGGGTTGAGAAAGAACTTAACTCCTGCCATGGCGCCATCTAGCGTCAGTGAGCGGATCATGACCAGAATGACCATGATGAACAGAGCGGGCATCAGTATCTTCGAATATTTTTCGATGCCCTGCTGAATGCCGCCGATGACGATGCCAAGAGTCATCAGCATGAACAGACCATGGTAGAATATCGGTGAGCCGGCCGATTGGATGAACTGACTGAACATATCACCGAGCATTTTGACGTCAGACGTATTGAATGCTCCGGTCGCCGCTTTAACTATATAAGCGATGATCCAGCCGCCGATAACACTGTAGAATGACAGTATCAGAAACCCTGCCAGCACGCCGAGACTGCCAACCCAGGCCCAGCTTGGCCTGATTTTGCGGTAGGCTCCGATGGCGTTGAGCTGTGTGTATCTGCCCACGGTGATTTCGGCCATCATCAGCGTGAAACCAACCATCAGCAGAATCACGATATATACCAGAACGAAGGCTCCGCCGCCGTTCTGGCCGGCCAGAAATGGAAACTTCCAGAGGTTGCCAAGACCGACCGCTGAGCCGGCTGCCGCCATAATAAAGCCGAGTTTCGAACCCCATTGCCCTCTGCCGGGCGTTACATTTGCGTCCATATAGTCTCTTTCCGATTAAATCTGTTTCGGCTGCTTATCTGCGGCTGCTTTTACCACTTGAGATTCAGCACGTCTGCGATGGTTTTTGTCGCTTCGATGAGGCGAACCACCTTGCCTTCTATCGTTACGAGCATAGTGCCTTCAGGCTGCCTGGGAAGCTTATACAGGATGTGGTCGGGCAGCTTGATGGTGTGCGCGTAAACGTCTTCCGGGCAGGTTCTGCCTATTGCCAGCTTTTTCTGCCAGCCTGGTGGCAGGCGCTTGCCACGGGCCACTTTTTTGGCGAGTCCGGGAGGCAGGTTCTGGTGCTGAGGTTTCTGCAGTGCCATGATTTCTTCGGCGTGGCGCAGAAGAATGCCTTTTTCCGGGATGTCGAATTTGACTTTGAGCCAGGGTTCTTTTTCATCGGTCGTGCGAGGATCGACAATTTCCTGGCGGGTGTAGCGTGGAGTGTCTTTCTTTTTCGGCTTCGCTTCAGCTATGCCAGCAGTAAAACAGACGCCAACAAGACACATGACGACAATCTTTTTCATTTTTCTCTCTCCATGCATATATATTTGCGGCGCCTATCTTAACGGTTTTTAGCTGCAAAACGCAAGGAGAGATTTTCAAAAACTGGTCCTCTGTCACATTTGAATTGTGGGGTCGGTTTTTTATACAAAAGCGCGTTGATTTTTGTTAAGCCAGAAGCTTCGGCCATCAGACGGGATGCTTTTT
>CAZMWO010000643.1:0-2281 GCA_964569565.1 uncultured bacterium
TGATTGCCACTTCCCCGGAAGCTCCAATTCACGCCAAGATTGCCGGCCACCGGGTCATGTTCTGGCTGTCATTTTTACTCTCGGTAGTTCTGATACTTGTAATCGCCAAAAATGCTGCCGCCGACATCCTTATTCCGGTTGAAAGCCTGATCAGGGGAATGAAATACGCATCATGCGAAAACTACTCATTTCGCATCAACATGCAGCGGGCCGACGAACTTGGCAATCTGTGCCATGCTTTTGATTCAATGATGCGTGGCCTCGAAGAAAAGAACCTGATGGGCAAGATGCTTTCGAAAAGTGCGCTGACTTTTACCGAGCAGAACGGGACCGACAGCAGCACCGGCGAATTTGTTTTTCTTTACATCGGCATCCCGTCATTTACTTCATGGGTAGCCGGTTCAACCGTAGAGCAGATGTTCATCGATCTCAAAGAACAGATCACCCAGATATCAGGCTTTATTATCGGCGAAGGCGGCGATGTCGACAAAATTATCGGCGACAAGATGCTGGCTGCATTTGCAGTGAACGGCAGTCTTCAGGATGCGGTCGAATCGGCATGCCGGACTGCAGTCAAGATAATTACCGCCGAAAGTCGCGCCAATCTGCCATTTCCGGTTGCCATTGGCATCAACTGCGGCAAAGTAATTACCGGAGTGCTGGGAGTCGGAGACAAGCGCGATTTCACGGTAATCGGCGATGCCGTTAACGTTGCGGCCAGAATCGAAAGTCTTGCCGAAGCGCTCAGATACCAGCGATGCCTGATCTCAGAAAGAGTCTTTGCAGTTCTGAAGCCGGGAATGATAGCGCGAGAGTATGGCGAAGTCGAATTAAAAGGCAAAGCCATGCCGGTAAAAGTCTATCAGCTTTCGATCTGACACTGTGGTATCTTACCTTTATCAGTGATAAAAATGAAAGCGGCGGCGGTTGAACAATAGAGTCAGAAACCTTGTTCTGATATTGCTTTTGCTGATACCGGTGATATCGGCCAACTATGGCTATAACGAAGTCATCTCGATCATCACCAGATGGAAAAACATCGAGCAGGAACGTTCGGCAAATCTCAAGCTGGGCGAAGTGTCGGTTCAGGTCGACATCTCACAACACATCTCAGCATTCGGCTCTTCATTCAGAGACATTCTGCACGATCTGCAGACTGAATATCCCGATAAACTGCCTTCAGGGTTACAGTTTTCAGGCATTGCATCATCGGTTTTCCGGCCGCCGTTTCCGGAATACGAACTTCTGGTCTTTTCGCGGAACGTCTCAGAAGATAGATCTGCGCTTGTTTTCAGCAACAGAACACTTCCCAGCCGAAGATCATCCGAGATGGTATTCGATCATCTGCTGGCAGAAAACCTCAGCCAGGGCAAAAATGACAACGAGAACCGACGTAACGAAAAAATTGCACGCCGCCTGTTCGGCCGGGCCACTCTCGGCCGGGTGCTGGCTAACAGCCAGAGAGGACTGTCTACGCCGGTCATTTACAATCAGACCCCTTCTTTTCTTGTCTGGGACTTCGTAACCAGCGAAAAGGGCGGGATTCTTGGTTTTTTTCTGATAGTTCGACGCAGTCAGGATCTTGAGGCGAGCGCCTACGCTCTTGGTGCCGAAAAAGCCGGTATCGGCCGGGAGTATCCTGGCGGCTTCATTTCGATATTCAACCGCAACAATGACTACTTTTTTCCTGAACGTATAACAAAATCGGCAAGCCTGATGAACTGGCGAGAAAGCATCGGCACAGCGATTACCCAGCGGAAACAATGGGAGGAGAAAGGCTTTCCCTGGGGCATGAAGCTGGGCAGACACAAATTATACACCCGTGTGCTGCCGAGGAATCCTCACATTGCCTTCATGATCATGCCTGATCTCGCTCCTGAAGGCCTGCCGGGATGGTTGCAAAACCTGAATCTGCTGGCTGGAACCCTTATCGTTCTTCTGCTGTTGCGCGGGATGATACTTGATATATGGCCTTTCGAAACGATCGGCAGCCGTTTTCTCATGGCTTTTCTGCTGGCTGCCACGCTGCCGGCTGTTCTCTATATCGCTTCAGCTACCGCTTACATCTATGAACAACATAATGCCGACGAAAATCAGCTCGAAGAAACGCTGACCGCATGCCTGCTGGATTTTGATGCCGGCAAGGAATATCTTGAGAACACCTACGTTAAACTGTTCTCGCAGATGATGAACGATGACCGGATCAAGCTTCTGCTCAAGCGCAAAGGTCTCGAGGCATCAGAAGAGATATTCGCCAGAATCGGTGACATAGTAGCAGCCA
>CAZMWO010000644.1:0-2271 GCA_964569565.1 uncultured bacterium
GATCCTGCCGAGAGCCCGACATAAGCGGTATGCCACGGATTGAATGCTTGAAGTCTAATGTGACAGAGGACTATGCCTGGATTCTGCGACTTCGCTACGCTCGCGCAGGATCCAGGCCTGTATTTTCACGTAGAAATACTGACGCGTCAGATATTTTGTAGGCAAAAGCAGGGGTTAAGTGTTAAATTTGCTGCTGTAATTTTATTGGCGGGTGTACACAATGCAGGATAAAAAGTCACTTACCTTGCGGATTTTGAGCGGGCTTGCGCTGGGCGCAGTTGCCGGTATCGCCATGTCATATCTTCCAGATCATAAGGGATCGGTTTTTACCGGCCTCACCAGCCTTTTTGACCTGGTCGGCGGGCTGTTTATCAACTCGATACGCATGCTGGTCGTGCCGCTGGTTTTTGTCTCGCTGTTCTGCGGCGTCACCAACCTGGGCGATGTCGCCAGAATCGGCCGCATCGGCGGCAAGACGCTTGCCTTCTATCTGATCACGACTGCAATAGCCATCTCTCTCGCTCTGTGCATCTCGATCATCGTTCAACCGGGCGCCGGGCTGAACATGGCAGAACTGACGAAACAGGCGCCAGATATTGCCAACCGACAGTCGATGATACAGACGCTGCAGAATATCATTCCAATCAATCCGATAGCTGCGATGGCCGAAGGAAACATGCTGCAGATAATTTTTGTGGCGCTCCTGTCAGGTGTCAGCGCCTCGCTGCTTGGCGCCAGAGCCCGGCCGGTAATCGACTTCTGCGATTCAGCCAACGCCATCGTCATGAACATGGTAATGCTGCTCATGCATCTGGCGCCATACGGCGTCTTTGCGCTGATCGCCAGAACCTTTTCAACAACCGGGCTCGATGCTATGGTTCCGCTGATTAAATATGTTCTGACGGTTTTAGCGGCGCTGCTGCTGCACGTGTGCCTCGTTTACATGGGCGCGCTCAAATTCATTGGCCGGCTCAACCCGTTCAGGTTTTTCCGCAACTTCCTGCCGGCCATGAGCGTCGCCTTTTCAACAGCCAGCAGCAACGGAACCCTTCCGATATCGATAGAAACCGTCGAGACCCGCTGCGGTGTCGCCAACAGCATCACATCGTTCACCATGCCGCTCGGCGCTACGATCAACATGGACGGCACCGCGATCATGCAGGGCGTTGCGGTGGTTTTCATCGCACAGGTTTACGGCATAGATCTGCCGCTGAATGCTTTTCTCACCGTAATTCTCACGGCAACCCTCGCGTCAGTTGGTACAGCCGGCGTGCCCGGTGTGGGGCTGATAACTCTGTCGATGGTTCTTGAATCTGTGAATCTGCCGGTCGAAGGCATAGCACTGATTATCGGCGTTGATCGCCTTCTCGACATGACACGCACCGTAGTAAACATCACCGGTGACGCAGTCTGCACGATTCTGATCGCAAAATCCGAAGGCAAATTCAACGCCGAAGTCTACGACTCCGAGAACAGCGAAAAAATCTCATTCGACACCGTCGGCTGAACCATAGCGCGGCGGTAGTAATATGGTAGCTTACTGATTCTGAGGAGCACAATGAAAAAGACACCACAGGTCGCTGAATCAGTCAAAACAGCTGCTTCAAATTTTGTATGTGTGCCAGGAGGTCAGAAGCGAATAATGCTCCCCGAACGTGACACACAAAATGTGAATAATCTTGCAAGACTCCTCTTTTGCCTCGGAATAGTTTTTCAGGGCATGTTCGTCGTAGTGGAAAAGCCTCTTAATGCAGAAGTGCCATCGCTGCCGGACATTCCATTTTCTTTTCAGGTTTTTCCTAACGGGCTGCAACTTGTTGTGCTACAAGAACCAGAAGCACACCTCGGGGTTGTCACCTGTCTATTTCGGGCCGGTGGAAGACATCTGCCCATGGCCGACAGGGGTATTCCACACCTGCTGGAGCATCTTTACTACGCAACACCGGATTCTGCATCCCAAACCTTCACCAATTACATGCAGCAAGCATTGGGAACTGGTTGCCAATACCAGGGGTGGACGGCATGGTCCTACACCTGCTATTCAAGTATTGTTCCGTCCGACATCCTTCCGTGGCTGATTGCTTTGGAGGGATGGCGGTTCAGCTATCTACACGAGCGGTTCCCGCTTCGTCTGGCTGCAGAACGAGAAGTCCTTGTCGCCGAAATATGGGAGAAAGGGAATGATCTACCGGAGTTGATCGGATTGGGACTTCAGGTAGGCTCCGATCCTGTCGACCTTTCGTGCGTTGATTCCCTGGTGGATCCGCGAGC
>CAZMWO010000645.1:0-2270 GCA_964569565.1 uncultured bacterium
GGCAAAACCGATCAGCGATGATTCGGCCTGCAGGTCGTAAATCACGCCATGAATCTCATCAGTCGGGTAAACAAAGGCTATCGAACCGGCCATAATACCTGCATGACGCAGTGGTCGCAGCACAACCCAGGCCGCGCGGCCGGCGACCGGTTCATTGACTCTGATGAACTTACAGGCGCTTGTCGCGAGTTTATTGAGGTCTTTGAGTTCTGCCGCCATTTCCGGACTGAGTTCATTGATGTTTTTTGCAAGAGCCTTGTAGTTGCCGATAGCGTTCATCAGCATACCTTTATTGCTCATGGCGACACAGTAACCTGTTTTCAGAATCTTCAGTTCGCTCAGTTTCTGCGAAATTTCATCGAGAGAAATATCGATGACAATGACCCCGATAACCTTACCGTCGCGGAACAGCGGCATCGAATAGGTTATCAGCAGCATAAACTCTTTGCCATCTGCGCCAAGGCTTACTGAGCTGCGGTAAGGTTCTGTCCAGAGCGCTTTCTGCTGGTCTCTTGCCGCGTAGTACCATTCCTGGGCAAAGTATGAATAATCCGGTTTTTCACCGAACTGAAGGAAGTCGATGCGGTTATTCTGCCTGAAGTAAATGGGCGAAAAATTTTCGGTATCGCGACTGAATTGACCGGGTTCAAATGCCATGCTGACGCTGTGAATGTATGGATTGGCTTCCAATACCTGTTTCAGATATTCCTTCAGCTGTTCTTCATGCGATTTATCACCGATTTCCGCGTAGCGTCGGTTGAAGCTTATCTCCATCATTTTGGCGACCAGAGCAGCTTCGTTGAAAATCAGATCGAATCTTTTCGTGTAAAACTGGGCTTTGTCTGTCGCACTCTTCTCGAGAAATTGTTCGACCGTGTCTCTGGTATAATAAAAGTCAACGGCCATGGTCAGCCCGAAAACGAGCGCAGTGACTCCCCATATCCAGAGAATCATCGTCGTGCGCAGCGAAATCTTATGCATACTTGGTCAGTCTCAAAATGTTCGCCTCACCACTGCGTTCATAGGTGAGAACATCCATTATCTGCTTTGCGAAAAATATGCCCAGTCCGCCGATCTGGCGTTCTTCCATGGGCAGGGTGGTGTCAGGGTCTGCTTTGTCGAGCATGTTGAAAGGAATTCCAAGATCCTTTACCTCGATGGTAATGCCTGCTTTGTCGCCTTCGGTCGGCGAACAGGCGATGTCGATCGATCCGGTTGTTTGAGGGTAAGCATAACTGATGATATTCACCAGTATCTCTTCCATGGCCAGCCTGATTTTGCCGACCTTCTTGTCGTCGAATCCCTGACCCCGGGCATAATCCAGGATGAAGCCGAGCATGTCGTTGAGGTTTTCGAGCTTCGCCGGATAAGATGAAGCAGGCATTTAAGACCCCTTTCGGGCTTTACCCCTCGAATTCTTTCTGTATGGTCATGAAGGTGTCGAGTCCACTCATTTTGACTACGTCAAGAACGGCTTCCTGTGCCCCGATCAGATATACCTGAACTTCGGCGCCGATGCGTTGCTTGGCGAAAATCATGACACGCAGACCGGCACTGGCTATGTATGTCAGATCCTTAACCATGAACACGATTTTGCTGACTTTCTGGCCGATCAGTTTTTTGAGTTCTTCCTGAAAGGTGCCGGCATTGGTGGCGTCGAGGCTGCCTGTGAGAGTAACCCGGGCGATACCGTCGTTGAGTTCCATTTTATACTGCAGATCCATATATTGCTCCTTGAGGTTATTTGCCAGCCAGCACGATGACCGAGCGTGGCCCGACCATGAAATACTGCTGGTTGTCGAGTAAGATTTCGTTTCCGGGGGTCACGATGTCGTCTGGCGATTCCATGCCGGTGTTGGCAAAAACATGCCAGCGTCGGCCGTTATCGAGACCGGGCAGTTCGAAGCCGTGTGCATCCCAGTGCATGTTCATCGCTACGTAGATGTCAGGTTCTACCGTGCGCCGTTCGTCGCTCTGCCAGCGGCGGCACATGAAAGCTACCGTGCGCGCGGCGCCTGACCAGTCAGCGTTCCAGGCGCTGGTGCCGTGCCAGGAGACTTCGACGTCAGGCGCGGCATTCATCGCGTAGGAGCTGTAGCGCAGCATCGGGCTGGCCTTTCTGAAAGCGATCATCTGTCTGAAGAAATTGTGAATTTCGGCGTTTTCTGAGAGCTGCTCCCAGTTCAGCCATGAAAGCTCGTTGTCCTGGCAGTAGGCGTTGTTGTTGCCGTACTGCGTATTGCCGAACTCATCGCCGGCCAGGATCATCG
>CAZMWO010000646.1:0-2258 GCA_964569565.1 uncultured bacterium
GAGAGTTGAAGCGTTGGGATTCCGCCGAGAGCACGGTGAAAAAGCAGTTTTCTTACAAAGTATTCAAAAAAATAGATGACTTATGTTTACTTTTTGCACCAGTATACTATGGCAGGGGGGACGTTGCCCCAGACAACAGGGCTGATCTTTACTTCGGAAAAGTGCTGTTTGAGCTTGCTGCGGAATCTGATGCCGGAAGGCAGAACCAGTCCGTGCAGGTAGGCGAAGGTTGAAAAAACGCCGCCTTTTCGCAGTCCTGCCTGAGTCTCGTAGAGAATTTCGTCCTGCAGGCTTTCTGGAAACGCGGCCCATGGCAGGCCGCTGATTACCGCGTCGGCGTGTTTGACGCCGAACTGGCGAAGGTATTTCCTGATCTCTGAAGCGGAATCCTGGAAAATCGGGATCTCGGGAACCTGCGCGCAGGCGATGCGGTTCATCTGCTCGTTGAGTTCGAGGCCAAAAAAAATCGTGCGGTTCGGGTGCAGGTGTTTGAGAACCTGGCGGGTAAAGGCGCCAGTGCCGGGCCCGTATTCTACAATGACACGGACGCGCTCGAAGTTGATCTGCTCGATCATACGGCTTGCCAGCTTGCTCGAACTCGGCGCGATCGCCCCGATTGTGCGGGGTTCGCGCACGAACTGTTTAACGAAATGCCAGCTGCTCAAATACAACCACCTGCAAAAATTTATCGGATAATTATAAACCTCTTTGCCAGAATTGCCAATTTTCTTGCAACAGATAAAGGATTTTCGGGCAAAAGAGCAGAATCAGCAGATTACGCAGATATTCGCCGGTTTTTTGAGGCGAGGGTGTGTTAGAATATGAGGACTGAATCGGGAGGTTGAGATATGCTGCCTTTTGTCAGAAAAGGGATCGCGGAATCAAAGGCCGGCAACCCACAGGGAACTATTGTCAATTTTGCGCCCGACCGTTCGGGGCAGACTGTTGTCGAGTTTTTCAACTACGATCAGGTGCGGTGCTCTGAGGGCAAGGTTATCGAACCGGCAGAACTGTCTGAAATCAGGCATTTCGAAGGCATCAGCTGGCTGTGTTTTTTTGGCCTCGGCGATGTCGAGATGCTGCGCCAGACTGCCGAAATATATGGTATCAACCCGCTGTCGGTCGAAGACATTCTCAACCCCGATCACCGACCGAAGCTCGAAGTATTCGACAATTATCTGCTGATAATAGTTAAAATGATAGATATCAGCGAAGAGGGCCGCCTGACCAGCGAACAGGTCAGCTTCGTCATTGGCGAAAACTATGTACTGACCTTTCAGGAAAGGCCCGGCGATGTTTTTGACCCGATCCGCGACCGCCTGCGCAAAAATGTCGGGCGAGTTCGCAGCATGGCTTCAGACTATCTGGCGCTATCGCTTATTGACGTTGTTATCGACAACTACTTTGTCGTGCTCGAATGTCTTGCGGCTGCGCTTGAAGAACTTGAACTCATATTGCTCAAGACGCCTGATGACTTTGAAGGTCGCGATGTACATGAGCTCAAAATGCAGTTGTTTTATATGCGCAAGATCAGCTGGCCTCTGCGCGAAATCGCCGCTGCTCTGCTGCGCACCGAATCGCCGTTGTTGCGCCCGGAAAGCCGCATCTATTTTCGCGATATCTACGACCACACCGTGCATGTTCTCGAAACTTCTGAAACGCTGCGCGAAGTGTCGATCGGCGTTTACGACCTCTATATTTCGAACATCAGCATGCGTATGAACGAAATCATGCGCACGCTGACTATTATCGCGACGATTTTTATTCCGTTGACCTTTATTGCCGGCGTCTATGGCATGAACTTCGAGCACATGCCCGAACTCAAATGGGCCTGGGGCTACTATGGCAGCCTGGCGCTGATGATTCTCGTCGCTCTCGCCATGCTGGCCTGGTTTCGCCGCCGCCGCTGGCTGTGATAAAGCCTATTTTTTGTTGCGCTTGACGAACTCGTCGATGAAGAACGAGGCGACGTGCTCGGCAAACTTGCCCGGGCCAAAACCGGCGTCGTAGCCAAGTTCTTTTGCCAGGTCGTTGTTGATGCGCGGGCCGCCGGCGATGAGAATAACCTTGTCACGCAGGCGGGCAGCTTCGAGCAGTTCAACGAGCTCGACCAGGTTGGTTACATGTACGTCTTTCTGGGTGACGGTCTGTGAAACCAGTAATACATCGGCTTTAAGTTCGGTGGCTCGTTTGACGAACTCTTCGTTGGCGACCTGACTGCCGAGGTTGTAAGCTTCGATCATTTCGTAGCGTTCGAG
>CAZMWO010000647.1:0-2257 GCA_964569565.1 uncultured bacterium
CCTTTTCGAGAGCAGCATAGACACGCATCGCTTTCTGATAGTAACTGCTGCCAACCATTTCAAGAATGTCAGCAGTTTTTTGCAGCAGATCGATATTGCCGGGCTCAAAATCAACTGCAGCCAGAAGTTCATCGGCTGCCGCCTGAATATGACCGGCGTCTATGTGCATCATTGCCTTACGGTAACTGTTGCGCGCCTTCTGATCTTTAAGGCTGGCGAGATCATATATATTTTTTTCGTTCTCTACTGCCGGTTCCGGGCTGGCAGGCGGAGGCTCAGGCTGCTTTTCGTCAGGCTGTTTAGCCGGTGCGGCGTCTGCCAAAGCGGCATTTCCGGTTGCGCTGGCGGTAACCTGCTCTTCTTCCGTCGCGCTGAAATCTGTTTCTGACGCTTTAGTTTCGTTGTCAGCCGGCGATTTAGCGCCCTGCGCCAGTTCGCGCAGTTTTTTTGCGCGCTCGAGGGCTTTGTCGGCCAGGTCGATGCGACCGAGTTTGCGCAGCGAAACACTGAAGAGATACCAGGCTTCAGCGTGTCTCGGGTGATCCTTCATTTCATCTTTTCTCTGTGTGAGAAGTTTGTTCAACAACTCCGCTGACATCTGGAACTTGCCAGTTTGTATAAGTGCTTTGCCAGATTCGATGTTCAGTTCGATATCGTCCCCAGCCGTCCCGACAGATGCACTCAGGGTAAACAGACATGCGAACAACAGGCCGGTAAAATTTGCCACCTTCATTCCTTATTCTCCTCAAGACCGTTGTCACTGAAAAAATACTTCAGCGAAAAGTTTGTACCATTATCTGATATATAGATTTTACCATCAGTTGTACCAATAAAGAACCTGTTTTTTGAATCCAGGGCTGCGCACTTTGCATTTGCCACGGGGTTGGCGACTCTGCTTACAGAAACGTCTGTTATCAACCAGATTGCTTTGGCTCCTATTACCAGAGTCTGTCTGTCAGCCGGAAGTATAAAATGAATCATTCCATCGATCCCCGAAACCTTCTCGGGCGATTTGCCAGGCTTCTTCTCATACAGACCGTTTCGGGTCGTTGCAATCAGCAGCCTTGCCCGATCTGTCGCGAGATGATTCACTCCGCGGTTAAGCTGCTCATATTGCGGTTGCCAGTCGGAAATAGCGCTGCCGGTCGAGTAGAGGCCTGTTGATGTGCCAAGCCAGAGACGATTCTGCCATTCAATAACGCTGTTCACCCATGCCAGATTGACAGGTTGCGATTCGCTTACCGGAACCCAGCGGTCGTCTGCAAAATAAGCGCTGCCGCTTCCTACAGAGCCGATGATAAGAGTTTCAGAAGATGTTCTGGTCAGACCATGCAGCTTGCTGAAACCTGCGTGCTGTTCGACCGGTATTACCCGGTCAAGGCTGGTGTCGATTCTTATGCATCCGCCTCCGGCAGTGGCAACCCACATATAACGGCCATCGAACAGAAGATTGTTGATCATTGGATGGGGTTGCTGTGTTTTTTCGTCGAAGAATCTGGTAATACCAGCTTCGTCTGCCACCCATAGCCCGCGCCCAAAACTGCCTGCCCAGACGCGCCCGCGCTGGTCAAAAGCTATGCTGCGGATCGTCGCGTCACTGTTGGCAAACTTTGGCTGTGTCTCGGCACTGCTGTACAGGCATAACATAGCTGCGATAACTATTGCTGAGACTCTCAAAGTCTTTATTGTAATCAATTTCAGAGTCAGAAAGCTGCTTGCCATATAATCTTTCCGGCGGCATCTCAATTTGCTGCCCGGTGCGAAAAATTTATAGATTTCGTACAGCTATACGACTTTAACAGCAACAAAGTTACATGAAATCGTAAATTATTTGTTTGTGCTCTTGTCGTATTCAACAAACGTGCAGACGTTTAACAAATCGATTGAGTTTTTCAGCCGTTTTATGTATCTTGACAGTGGCCGGGGGGTATGCTAGTATTTGCTACCCTGATCATATCCGGGGAATAGCGTCTATTCCTCATCATTCGGAGGCGTTTTATGCAATTTGTTATCAAAGGCAAAAATCTTCAGCTTACTGATGCGCTCAAAGATTACGCAGAAAAGAAGTTGACGACAATCACCAAATACTTCGACCACATCGTCGAAGTCGATGTTACCCTTTCTGTTAAAGACTCAAAAGATCTCAGCCGCAGCAGAGTTTGCGAAGTAACCGTATGGGCCAAGTCCATCGGTAACCCGATTCACGGCAAATCAGCTTCCGAAGACCTTTATGCTTCAATCGATATGGTCGCCGAAA
>CAZMWO010000648.1:0-2256 GCA_964569565.1 uncultured bacterium
TGGCCACAATCGGGCAGTTGCAGGTGCGGGCGACTTTTACCAGGTCGGGCAGTATACGCTTCTGTTCTTCAAGGCCGTGATACTGCAGTTCGATATAGAAATTTTCGCGACCGAATATCTTCTGATACTTCTTTGCCGCGGCTTCAGCAGCCTGTTCATGGCCATCGAGGAGAAGCCTGGGCACCTCGCCGCCGAGACAGCCGCTCAAAGCGATCAGACCTTCGCTGAATCTTTCCAGCAGCTCAAAATCGATGCGTGGCCTGTCGGCGAAGCCCTGGGTATAAGATAGAGTGGACAGCTTCATCAGGTTGCAGAAGCCGGTCTGGTCGCGTGCGAGCAGAAGAATGTGGTAGACCGGCTGGTTGCGGCTTTTGAGGTCGGCGGTAAGGTTGGCTTCGAGGCCGATGATTGGCTTGATTCCTTGCCTGATAGCGTATTCGAAAAAGGCGGGTGCCCCGGCAAGGCTGTTATGGTCGGTCAGCGCGACGGCCGGCATGCCGTGCAGCACCGCGGCATCGACGATGCCTCTGACCGTGGCCGCGCTGTCGAGAACGCTGTAATGGCTGTGTACGTGCAGATGAATGAAGCTGGCCGCCTCAGCGGCATTTGTTGCTGGCATAAGTTTGTCTCCGGATTTGAGGGTTTTATCTCTGGTTTGATGATACCTGGAGGTAACGACAAACTATGTCAGGCTCGAAACATTGCCGCATTACTCAGAGAATCAACAGTTCGAGCAGTGGGCGGCCGATCTCTGAAACCAGCCGCGCCAGGCTTTTTCTTAATTTTACCGGCAGCCAAGTCAGGTTTTCGATCTGGTATTCTGCCCATTCGAGAGCGACATAGATAAAGCCTTCGACAAGCAACCCGATTATGCCACCGGCAAAATGCCCGCCTGATTCGCCTGCGCCACCATTGGATGCACCGTTAGTATCAGCCATGGTTTACCCCCCTCTCTGCCTTTATTCTAAGGCTCAGCAGCGACAGGACGTGTCATAGCTGGTTTATTCGTAGACTTACAATGGATTCCAGAGACGGAGGATGCTTCTGAGAAAAGGTTCGTCAGCAGGATGGGGTGGGCGAGACGAGTTGACGATTTTTGCCAGTGACCAGCCGTTTGTCTCGCTCAGGTAGATGTGCACAGAGGTGTCTGGCGGCACTTTTTTGATCCAGCGCGCAAGCTGTAATGGCAGATAGCGCTTTATCAACGCTTCAATCGACTTGAAGGGGCCAGTCAGACCTGGTTTCTCGAGCCAGTGGGCGTAGTATCTGCCATTGGCTGTTGAAACCAGCGGCACCGCGAGCATCGGCAGCAGATCGATGCAGTTGCCCCTGTAGAATACCTGTATTTCGATTTCCAGTCCATCATAACTGAACTGCAGGTTACGGTTGCATTCGCGCACGCGAAAAGAGAACCCGGCTGCATCTGCTGATCCGATCATTACCGTTGTCAGACCAATTTTCAGAAACATTGCCGGAATAATATTCTGCAAGGCAGCAGCCAGTTCTGCCGTCTCTACCGGCCTGAGCGACTGTTTTAGTCTTTCGGCTGACATAACAGTTATATTCAATCCTTTCGCGGTTGCGCTCAATCAGAACATGGTTGCTGATCAAGAAGGCTTTAACTGCTTATATATTTGCAGCAGCTTTGCCCTGGTTGTTGCGGAGACTGGCAATCTCGGTCTGAAGAGGTCACATTCCGGAAGATGATCATGACTTCGCCCTTTGCTGACGAATTCGACGCAATAGACATTGTCGGTCTGGTCACCGCACAGAAGCTTGCGAGCAATATCTGGAGTTATCGGCAATAACGAAATAATGCCGGGCTTGAGCAGGCCATTCTGGACAACTTCGACGATCTCGCCTTCTTTGAAGCGGCATTCTTCAGCTTTTTTACCGGCGAATGGCTCGGTTTCAGACAAACGGATGCCATGAAATGCGCCCTGGTGGTCATAAATCCGCCTTTCACAATCATCATAAATTGGTTGCGCAGCATCCAGAATCCTTGTTCTAATGGTGAAATGATGAATGAATTCGTCCTCATCTTCGATTATTATACCGTGCATCGCAGCCTCGGCAAGCTCGAGCCTGGAAAAGAATCCGATTATACGTGAACTTGTTTTGAGCGGATAACCGGTTTTTTCGCTTTCACAGGTAATAATCTGCAATTCATAAATAGTTGCAGTAAGACCCTTATCAGCTTCAGGCAAACATTTTCTGGTCATAACTTTTCCTCGCATCAGCTTTGAACGGCAACTA
>CAZMWO010000649.1:0-2251 GCA_964569565.1 uncultured bacterium
TTACAATGAACGAGTTGCCTGATTATCTCTCTGAAGAAGAAGGTGTCGCCATGGCCTTAGCCCAGCTCAAAAAAATCAACGCCGACCGCGAAATGCGCCAGATTCTCGAAGCTCGCGAAAAAGAAGCGCATCACGTCGCTACTCTCAAAAAAATAGCCTACGACGAAGGTCTGGCAAATGGCAAAGCAGAAACCGCATTAGAAATGTATAAACTCGGCATAGATATCAGTCTGATCATAAAATCTACCGGCCTGTCAGAACTCGAGCTGAGTGAACTACTCAAACAGCATCCTGTCGCAAGTAACATCTGATGAAGTTTTCCAAAGCTTATGCTAGAATAAAGGTAGATGCTTCAACTATATTTCCGGGCGAGGAGGAACTCAACATGGCGCTCAGCGAACACCTCAGACTCAATGCTGATGACGAAATGCGTATTCGCATGGAACAGGAAGAACGCGCCCGCCTCGACGAAATATTTTTAAAAAACTACTCTCTGAAGCGTGGCAGAGAGGAAGGTCGCGCAGAGGCTATTGCACTGGTAGCGCTGAATCTTCTGCAAATGGGGATGTCGGTAGAAGATGTCAGCAAAGCCACCGGCCTGAGCATCGAGCAGATAAATCAGCTTGTCACCGACAAAAAATGAGGAATTCGCCGGCTGAAAGTGGCATGAATAAAGCTATGAAAGAAAAGAACCGGTTTTTTGCAGAGGTGGAAGCGGTTGATGCCAGGCTGTTGCAGGCCAGTGCGGCAGGGAACAGTTATTCGCTGCGGGAACGCACGGCGGAGCGGCTGGTGCTGTTCTCGCTTGGCGGCAACATGATCAATATCGTCAACAAAGAGCTTGGCTGTGGCCCCGATTTTATCATGTGCGGGCAACTGCCGCCTCTCGAACAACCACTGGCCGAGGATGGCTGGAAGCTGGTCGACAATTGTCTTAAGATTCCTTTTCTGACTCAGATCAAACTTGCCGGCAGTCGCACTTATGACTCGACCGAGCGCTTCGCGATAAGAGATTTTCCCGGGCACATGAAGAGCCTCATTGTCAGGCAGATCCGCAAAGAAAAAACAGCCGAGCTCAGTGAGCTCGAGGGCCGTCTGAACCGGCTTTCGGAAACGATTCAAAAGCATCTTGTCGAATTGTCGGAGTTGCCTCTGATCAGTGTTGTCGGCTTTGGCAGCGGGTTTCCGTCTTGTGGCGATGCCGCTTTGTGCGGGTTGCTGCTGACTGCCCGCAACATGGCTCTGGGCAGGCGCTTTCGCGTTGGCTGGTACAAGCGGCTGACGGTTGAGCTTAAACGCTTTGTGCATCGCACCGGTCCGCATGGCCGGAACTGGCTCAACTACGCCATCGAAGGCCGCATGACTGAGATGCAGCAGCACTTTTTCCATGCCATGCTGCGCGATTTCGAGTGCTCTGACGAAATCGTGGTAAAAAAAATAGCCGCTGACCGGCTGGTCAACGGCACTGCGTTTCTGATGGGAGTCAATGCCGCCCTCGATATGGTCAAGGCAGGCTTCTTCAACCCCTGAAAAATCTGGCAAGAAAATATGTCATGGAATGTTATTGTCTAATTGCCATTTGAACGGGTTGTCACGAATATATTCACGGATTCGATCCAATTCGAATTCATCGCGAATCACTCGTTCCCAGTAACTACGCTGCCATAATATGGTGCCTGGCGTATTTCGCAATGCGTTGATTCGTCTGGTAACAGCTGATTTAAAAGAACGAACGATGGTGGGAATCGAACCCGATATTGGTTTCCCGAATTGTTCGCGCGTTTTACGTTCAGCGTTTTCCGCCGGTTCGCCGGTAGGGGCACGGCGCACCGTGCCCCTACGATTGATAATCAATATTCCGTGAAAATGATCTGGCATGACGACCCATGCGTCCAATTCGATTTCATGGCGCAATTCGGCGGTTTTTATCCATTCGTCGGCAACAATTTTGCCGGCGTCATTCAATTCTATTATCCCGTTGATGATGTGTCCAAACAGGCATTGCCGGGTTTGCGTGCAGACGGTGATGAAATATGCCCCGGTTTGTGTGTAATCGTAATCACGCAGACGGATAGAACGCCGATGATGAATGATAGGATCATATTCCATGATGATTTGTGCGGTAGGGGCACGGCGCGCCGTGCCCGTACGTATTAGCCCGCGCCGCGTTCATGCGAAATCAGGCAGCGTTGGGACGATAGAGAGGGTTGAAGGTCGAGGTTGTCTGAAAGAAGATGTCGTCGGCCGAGCG
>CAZMWO010000650.1:0-2247 GCA_964569565.1 uncultured bacterium
CGCCGGGCAAACAGAATCTGAAACATCGGTGGCTCAGCAAACTTTATTCTGTGCTCATCGGGAATGAGTTTAAGGCAATTTCCACAAAGATAATTCGCGTCAGGCGAAAATAGTGTATAACCACACCAGAATTCATCAGGCGCCTTGATATCTGCACCACAGCAAAGACAGACAGTTTCCATATTCTCACTCCATGATTACTGATTTTTGCGATTACAAAGTGATTATTGTCGGTAAATCATGATACACGATGTGCCGCACTGGGAATCAGGGGTTTGGCAGTCGCATAATCATCAACTCTACAGGCTCACCTGATGTTGATTCGATTCTGAATTGAAATTCATCCCCACCGGCAAAGTCGGCCGGCTGCCTGATCAGGTAATATGCGGTACCCATTTTCGGAACAGACAGGCTTGTTGGCGTATAACCCATAATCACGACCTGTTCAGCAAGATCAAGTTCAACCGGTCGTGAAAATTTATATGTGCTGGCAATCGAACTGACACTAGTCAGACCTTCGTGCCTGAGACTTTCGTTGAGAATAGCCAACGAAAACCCTTTTGCCAGATCCTTGATAGACTTGCCATATGTGGATTCGACGTTATTTAAGCCTGTTGTCTGGCTCTGCACCATGGCTTTGATCTTTTCGCCACCATATTGTTCGTAAAGATAATAGTTAAACAAACCCTTCTGGCCATAATGGCCGAGCATACCAGCCCATTCAGTCAGGCCAAAAGTGTGTGGTGAGCTTTTTGCCCACGAATCAAAACGAGCTTCATATACCGAATTCTGACCCCTTGCCAGGCGATAACGCGCCTCAGCGCCTACCGAAAGGCTCTCATCTAGCCACATGCTTTCAAGATACGAGTTTTCATTTGCGTTAAAATTGCTGTCATCAGGGTATTTAAAAGCATCAGCAGGGTATACCTTGGCGCTGAAATTTATTGCATGCTGCAATTCATGAACTATAGTCTCGCGGGCATCCATGCGCCATTTGTCGCCGGTCGAACTGCTGCTGGAAAGGGCATGCGGCGACCAGATGCCGAGCATATCACGCTGATTGCTGTTTGCAGGATTGGTCGGATTCATGTGCAGAGTATTGAATAGCCCGGCAAAGCCGACTTTCGGATAAACCGGTGAGAAAACAATCGAGAGTCGACCATCTCCGTCGATGTCATAAACCTTGCCATAATTCTGATCCATCAACGGGTAAATGTAAGTTTCGAACTCACTGGCGATATGGTTAAGATCGTCTTCTGTAATGGCATATTGCCCGGTGACTGCACTCAAACCGTCGTAGGGATCTTGATCTACAAAAATTTTACAGTGGTCGGTCATGCGCACCAGCTTGCAGCTCCGCGCCTGATAGCTCTGAGTGAACATATAAGCAACTATGATGTTGAGATTTACAATATCACCCAGCTTTTCGCCGGAATGGTCGCTGGCCCGAAGAACACTGCTTCTTAGCGAACCGTTGTTCGATGCCAGACGTAGACTTTCGATGAAGTCTTTTCTCATCTGCATTTCGAATGGGTATTGGTTGATTCTTGCCTCATCGAGCGCATTACCGGAATAAGCCGAAAATAGCCGGGAAAGACGAATTGCTTCGCTCATACCTTCCGACTCCTGATCAGAATCTGGCAACAACCAGGATTCGGGCTTAAACTGTATTGCTTGCGTAACATTTGATGAGTTTAGAACAATAAGGGCATAATTAACATTGCTGCCTTGTTCAACCGGCATTTTGACAGACACATTTCTGCTGGTGCTGCTATATTCATAAACCGAGGCGGGCGACGATAGAGTAGAAATAGTATTGGGAGCCAATTCTGAGTCTGATGCATAATCGGTTTTATCAGGCGTGGCGGTAACTTCAGTAGACTCTGGTGATTCTCCTTTGCTGTTGATGGCCGTGACCACATAATAATAGGGAATTCCACCTGGCATTTGTGTGTGATTGAATGGCGAAACAGCGTTAGTGATTTTCTGGCCATTTGAGCGAGTTACACCTGAGGTTGTAGCAAAGTATATGTTGTAACTGGTAGCATTGCTTACCGGTTCCCAGGTAATGACTATTTTATCAGAGTCTTTTTGAGCTATCACGCCTGCAGGCGACTGCGGCAATGGTTGCACGTCAGAATCATCTTTAATAATCTCAAGCAGTTCTTGCTCACCAACTATTTCGGTAATGGCAGCGGAAACATCTGCTTCAGAAGAAGTTACAATTCCTTTGAGCCAATCTGTTAC
>CAZMWO010000651.1:0-1884 GCA_964569565.1 uncultured bacterium
TGTTGTAGGTATCGTTGACTATCGCTTCGTCTTTGGTCAGGCACATATAGATCGCTTCGCAGAGATCTTCGACATCGAGATACTGATAGAGGTTGCGACCGTTTCCGAGAATGGGAAATCCCCTGCCCTCGCTCGCCCAATCATAGAGCATGGCAAAGACGCCAAGCCGCTCGGGGCCGATAAACGACTTCGGCCTGAGAACCGGCACGCACATTCCCTTATCGCGAAATTCGAAACAGACCTCTTCAGCCTTAACTTTGGCTTCGCCGTAAGGGCCAACGCCGATCTTGCGATCGTCTTCGAAAAGCGGATGATGGTCGGGAACGCCATAGACCGCCGTCGAAGAAACATGCACGACGCGCTTTATGCCGGCCTTCTGCGCCTGTTCGAGAACGGTGCGGGTGCCGTCGATATCGGTCGAAAATATGTCTTCGGGCTTGTACAGCGGCAGCGCCGCAGCGCAGTGCACGACTGAGTCGCATTCCTGCAGAGCAATCGCTACGTCTTCGGCTTTGCGGATATCACCGGTGACAATGCCGATTTTATCGCGTTCAGGATAGTCGAACGGCGCGATATCGAGCGAAACCACTTCGTGTCCGCGCTCGAGCAGATAGCGCACCAGATTTATCCCCAAAAACCCGGCTCCGCCGGTGATCATTACCTTCATAGTTACCTCGTAGGTTGAGTTTTTGCGATGATAGCAGTTCTGAAAGATAATGGCAAATTTGTCAATCCTGCACGATTGTGATATGCTGCAAACCCACAGTTCAACAACCAGGAAGGCTTACCACCATGCGTCTTGGAATCGACGCTTCGAACATCATCGGCCGCGGCGGCCTGACACATCTCATGCACATGCTTAGAATCGCCGACCCCGAAAAACATGGATTCAAAAGCATATCGATCTGGTCAAGCGCCGCTACCCTTGCCAAAATAAGCGACCACAGCTGGCTCGTCAAAAGATCAGACGCAGCCCTCGAAAAGGCGCTGCCTTTTCGCATAGCCTGGCAACGATCACAGCTGCACAAACAGCTGGCCAAAGAACAATGCGACGTGCTTTTCGTTCCCGGCGGCACCTGTTCGAGCCCATTCCGACCATTTATCACAATGTGCAGAAACATGATCCCGTTCGAGCGCCACGAAATGGTTCGCTATGGCTATTCCTGGCAATTTCTGCGCAACTGGCTGCTGAGATGGTCGATGACCAGAACCTTCCGACGCGCTGACGGACTGATCTTTCTTACCGATTTTGCCCGCCAGAAAGTCATGCAGACTGTCAGCAGCATTTCCGGCAAAGCGACCACAATTCCGCACGGCCTCGATGAAAGCTTTTTCAGCGTCCCGCGCGCTCAGAAGTCGGTCAGTGAGTATTCTGAAGCCAGACCGTTGCGCATTCTCTATGTTTCGCTGGTCGACTTCTACAAACACCAGTGGAACGTCATCGAAGCGATTGCAAACCTGCGGGAACTGGGATATCCGGTCAGCCTCGATCTTATCGGCCCCGCCTACCAACCAGCAATGGTTAAAATGCTGCAGGCCATAAAGTCAACCGGGCGGCACGCCAGCAACATCAGTTATCTTGGACCCGTAGCCTACAAAGAGCTTCCGCGCCACTATCAGCAGTGCGATCTGTTCGTTTTCGCATTGTTGATCATAGTTATGCTTGTGCGTCCGACGGGTTTGGTGCGTGGCGCGCGCGCGAAGGCGGGGTAAGCCGCAGCCATGTCAGAACAGGATTTTCTTGAACAACAGATGGATAGGCCCGATAGGCGGTCGTGCCTCAGCCGCACAGTCGAGAGGGTCGGGGCTTGTTTTGGTCTTCTCGTGTTGTTTGCGGGGTTGTTGGCGGGATTGCAAACGCCGGATGCGCGCGGCGTTTTTGGC
>CAZMWO010000651.1:1894-2244 GCA_964569565.1 uncultured bacterium
TCTGTTCGTTTTCGCATCAAGCTGCGAAAATCTGCCAAACACCCTTCTGGAAGCGATGGCTTCCGGGTTGCCAATCGCATGCTCCAATTACGGCTCGATGCGTGAAGTTCTCGGCGATGCCGGCCTGTATTTCAACCCGGAATCAGCCGGCGAGATAAAGACCGCGGTCAAACGTTTTCTTGACTCGGCGGAGTTGCGATCGCGCATGGCCCAGGAGGCTTTTTCACGCGCCCACGAATTCTCATGGCAGAATTGCGCTGATGACACTTTTACATTTTTGCGAAGTTTTTCTTCGATGAGGTAACCAATGAAAGTCGCACTGATCAGCCATCCCGACAAAGTTCACCAGA
>CAZMWO010000652.1:0-2234 GCA_964569565.1 uncultured bacterium
AAGCTTCTTGAGGTTTAGAACAATCGCGGTTACATCTTCCACTACGCCCGGAATGCTGCAGAATTCATGAAGAACTCCGTCAATTTTTACACAACTTACGGCCGAACCGGGAAGTGAAGAGAGAAGCACTCTGCGAAAAGCATTGCCAAGAGTCTGGCCATAGCCTCTTTCGAGCGGCTCAAGGGTTATGATACCGTGATTCGGACTTTCACCTTCAGTGTATTTGATTTTGGGTCGGTTAATTTCAATCACGCGAACTAGCCTCCTATTAATGCTTAGCGGGAGTAGAATTCAATTATCAGATGTTCCTGGATTTTCGGGTCGAGCTGAGCGCGTTCCGGCAGGGACAGGAATTTGCCCTTGAGGTTCTCACGATCCAGTTCGAGCCATGAGCTGGATTCGCGGCTGGAAGTGATTTCGAGAGCGTCTTTGATCTGATTTTTGATCTTGCTGCTTTCGCGGATGGTGATTACATCGCCAGGTCTAAGCTGACAGCTGGGGATATTGCACTTGCGGCCATTGATTTCGAAGTGGCCCTGAGTGATCCACATGCGGGTCTGGGCGCGTGAAAGGCCGAAACCGAGACGAAAAGCGACGTTGTCGAGACGGGTTTCGAGTTCGTGCAGCAGGTTGGTTCCGGTGTTGCCGCCCTTGCGGTTGGCAGATTCATAATATTTGCGGAACTGTCGTTCGAGAACTCCGTAGGTCTTTCTGACTTTCTGCTTGGCGCGAAGCTGAACTTCGTAGCCGGTCGGTTTCTTGCGCATCTGTTCGGCACCATGCTGACCGGGAACGGTAGCGCGGCGTTTGAATGCACACTTTTCGGTAAAACAGCGTGCACCCTTGAGGAAAAGCTGATCGCCTTCACGGCGGCAAATTCTACAAACTGAACCAGTATATCTAGCCATGTTCTACTACCTCCTCAGACGCGGCGTCGCTTGGGCGGGCGACAACCATTGTGCGGAATTCCGGAAACATCTTTGATGGCAGTAACTGACAGACCCTGGGTCTGCAGGGCGCGAATAGCTGATTCGCGGCTCATGCCTGGTCCGGATACGAAAACTTCGATTTCCTTCATGCCGAATTCAAGTGCCTTTTTGGCGGTGATTTCAGCAGAAACCTGAGCTGCGTATGGGGTAGATTTTCTTGAACCTCTGAAACTGTTCGACCCTGAGGAAGACCAGCACAGTACATTACCGCCCATATCGGTGATGGTAACGATAACGTTGTTAAAAGTCGACTGAATGTGTGCCTGACCCTTGGCGACAATTTTCTTTTCTCGCTTTTTGGTCCGGACTTTGGACTTAGCTCCTGATTTTGCCATTTTATGCTCCTTAAATCAGTTTACATCCTTTAAGAAAAAATGAAATTATTTCTTCTTAATCGCTTTTCTCGGACCTTTGCGGGTGCGAGCATTAGTTTTGGTTCTCTGACCGCGTACGGGCAAACCCTTGCGGTGCCTGAGACCACGGTAGCAACCGATTTCCATCAATCTCTTGATGTTCATCGATACTTCGCGTCTGAGATCGCCTTCTACACGATATTCTGATTCAAGAACCTTCTTGATTGAAGAAATTTCGTCTTCGGTCAGATCTTTTACGCGGGTGTCGGGGTTGATGTTGGTCTGCTTGAGAATTTTGATCGAAGCAGTCAAGCCAATCCCGTAGATGTAGGGAAGAGCTGCTTCGACGCGCTTGTTACGAGGCAGATCAACTCCAGCTATACGTGCCATAATTTTCCTCCTGAATCTTAGCCCTGTCGCTGTTTGTGTCTGGGATTTTCACACAGAACACGAATAATACCACGACGCTTGATAATTTTACACTTTTCACAAATCTTCTTAACTGATGCCCGAACTCGCATTTTCTTTCCTCCTGCGTGCTGTTTTTATCGTCTCGCCGGACTCATTTGAAACGATAAACGATGCGCCCACGGGTGAGATCATAGGGTGTTAATTCTACGGTAACCTTGTCTCCTGGCAATATGCGAATGTAATGCATGCGCATCTTCCCGGAGATGTGGGCGAGAACCAGATGCCCATTTTCAAGTTCTACCTTGAACATGGCGTTAGGAAGAGGCTCGACGACCTTTCCATTGACCTGGATGGTATCACCTTTGCTCATCTTTAGACTTATTACCATTCCTGACCCGCGTGGCAGGTCGATGTGAGAATCACTGGCCCCTTTGGCGAAATGGCAACCGTATGCTCGTAATGTGCCGACAAAGCACCGTCT
>CAZMWO010000653.1:0-2232 GCA_964569565.1 uncultured bacterium
CGCATGACTGATCAGGAAACCCTGTTCGATTTCCTCAGCGTTCCACTGGGTGACAGCGATAGCATACTGAAGCGTTTTGCCGCGCTTCCTGGCGCCATACATCGTGGTTCAGGCGACAGACAGTTTGTTTTCATCAAGGGCAGCAGGGCAAACCGTATTGTCCTGGTCGCTCATGCCGACACTGTCTGGCATTGGGGAGACTACAGGACTCAGGAGCCCGATCTGCAGTTCAAGGATGGCATCATCACCAACCGCGACGGCGGCCTCGGTGCCGACGACCGTGCCGGCTGCGCCATCGTCTGGCTGCTTCGTGATATGGGGCATTCCATTCTCATCACCAACGGTGAAGAGCATCATGGAATCGGCAGCGAATGGCTGATGAGCGAGCACCAGGATATCCGCGACGAGATCAACGAGAACTCTTCATTCGCTCTCCAGCTCGATAGAAGGCTCGGCACGGAATATATCTGTTATGGCGTCGGCACCAGAGCCTTCCAGGACTATATCGAGAAGAGCACCGGCCACACCGAGTCACTGACCGGCGGCTTCACCGATATCTGCGTCATCTGCGACAAGATCTGCGGCGTCAATCTCAGCATCGGCTATTACAACGCACATTCCGAGCGTGAATACCTGGTTTACCCCGAATGGCAGCACAGCCTCGACCTCTGCCGCAAATGGCTTCAACAAAAGTTGCCGAGATTCCTGCTAAGAACAGGTGCCAGCAACGGCAGAGTTGATGAGCCTTCCGGAGTTATTCCGCAATCAACCTGCTGATGTCGGTAAATACTTTTCCGGGAATCAGAAAGTCAGGGCGGGGGTGGCGGCCATTGCTGGTATCGCAGGTTAGAACTGCTTCGCGCATTGAGAGAGGTATCGCTTCGAGCCCGACAGCAGCGCCGATAAGACCACCGGCGATACAGGCGTTGGTGTCGGTATCGCCGCCTATAGCGAGAACTGCTTGAATGGCGGCAGAGTAGTCGAGGTTTTTGATCAGGCTCTGAAATGCATTAACAAAGGCGATTTTTACAAAGCCTGCCTGCGGGTGCCCTGGAACATGCTCATCATTTTCAATCAGTTTGAGCCAGTTATTAAGCTCTTCGTTGCCGTGCCTGAGAATCCAGTTTTTAGTCCGATTCCAGGCTGCAGTGCGGTCGTGCATTTTTACCAGTTCGGCGACTGCAATGCAGTAGGCAGCGACTGCCTGACAGCAGGTCTGGTTCGGGTGCGACAGGCTTGAATCGAGGCGGGCCATTTCTGACAACTCTTCGTCTGATTTCTGATAACCCCACACTCCCAGCGCCGCTGCGCGCATTAGGCTGCCATTGGCTTTTGAATCTATGCAGTATTTCATAGCGGCCTGTGACATTGCTGCTGCATAGCCCTGCTTTTCTATGACAGGCCACCATTCAGGGTTACCAACACATCCAATTGATGATCTTATTGTATTGCCAATGTCGAACGGGGGCGACTTATACCATTTTGCATACCAGCGCGCGATACTCTCAATATTAAAGGTTTTGTTTTCAAGCAGGCCTTGCGCCAGACACAGAGCAAGTTCTCCGTCATCGGTTACCTGGCCCCGGGCAACCCTCAGAACTCCACCACCGGGCATTTGCATCGCCTTATTTATTTCTGCTGCATCTGGTTTATGCCCGATAAACTCCAGAACGGCTCCGGCAGCGTCGCCAACCAGCACTCCCAGCATGCAGCCAAGGCCATGGCCAAGAATGCTGCTTGTCATTTATCTTCCCCATTTTTCATTGAATCTAACATTTACAGAAACGTTTATACAGAAAATTTGTCATTATTCTGAAAAACTGTTCGCATTTTCCGGAATGACATAATGTGAGGGGTAGTAAGGTCGTGATGTTTGCAAATCAGTGTGGATATCTGTAAAGGATGCAGATTATGGCCGGACCCATCTCGCGAACTCATCAGGCTGTGAGCCATTGCCAAGCCATTGCCACGGGATTTGCGCTTGTTTGAAATTTTGGTTGCTGGTGCTATAATGGGTTGCATTGAAAATCGAGAGGCCAACTGTGCAATTACAAAACTCAGCACCTTCACCAGCACAACGTCGCCTGCCGGTCGAAGAACTGGTGGCGCGTATTTACAGTGGCGATAAACAGGCAGAGTTCGAACTGAGAAATAAGATCCGGCATATCCTGTATCGCTATCCGCCAGTAGACTATACCGTAGAAGGGCACTGGAGCGATGAACTTGTCGAGC
>CAZMWO010000654.1:0-2225 GCA_964569565.1 uncultured bacterium
CCATTGGTGGTGCTGCTGTATTTCATGCTTCCGCTTTCAAGCCAGAAGAAGTACACCCTTGGTTTGGTCTGAATCATTGCAAAGGGCTTGGCATCTTGGGTTTTGGATATTATTTTGGTTGTGAGAGGGCTGGAAAAGAGGGTCGGAACACTGCTGAATGTGTTTACTACGAGATCGTAGTCAGGTATGGATAATAATCTGGCGGCAATAAAACTGAGGGGAATGGTGGCAGTTCCATTCATTGAAGTGTCTTTCCTGATCTGTGAAACTTGAAGAGCCAGATCGAAAACATCTGTGGGGGTGACGGAGACTTTGTTGCTCCAACTGGCGGTTGAGTAATTCTCATACCAGGGGCTATATGGGCCTGTCCAGGGTGTCAGGTCGTACACATGCTCGCTGTCGGTGGCGGTAAAATAAAATCGCGCCGGTACAACGTGGGTTCGCGGTTGGCTGTATTCCTTTAGAGCAAAACTGAAACTTGCAACATAAGTAGAGCCAGCTATCTGGTCTTCTCTGACTTTTTGTATGCTATAGAGAGTTGAAGGGTAAAAAATCCCCACAACCACCAATAGTGCTAAGGAAAAATTCCCGTTGCAGATTCTATGCAAAAAGTTATATATCGCTGATAGTGCCTTCAGCAGGCAGCTTCTTTGATTATGGCTAGATTTGTAAAACAGGTACAAGATTTGCTTGCCTTATATTAGCGCCGATTGATTTTTTTCGATTTTACAGGAGGAGCCCTATGAATCGCTTAAAACTGCTGACACTGATGATAGTTATCGTTCTTCCCTTACTCACCGGGTGTTTCGGTGGTGGCAGCGGTTCTTCCAATCCTGTGGGTGTTTCCATGTCGGATTCGGCGCCGACCTTGGATTCTTCCTCGTCACAGCTCCTGGCCTGCAAGTTCACCAAGAAACTCGATCGCAAATACACTTTTGCCAAGAGCAATTATAAGGTCGATTACTCTATGCGTGAAGGTGTAAAAAAAGGAATTTCTCGGCTGAAGCTTCTCTTCCTCAGCCCTGATAATGCTGACGATATACTTATAACCTTTAATAAGCTCGAGGTCAAGTCAGACAAGGGCGTTAAGACAACCTTTGCCGGAACCCGCAGCATAAGTCTGGTCGGCAACCCCAGTGAAAACAGTATATCGCAGGTTCTTGCAGACCTCGAACTGGCTCCTGGTAAATACAAAGAAATCGTTCTTCACGTTAGTTCTGCAATCCTTAAAGATAAAGACACAACCTACACACTGATCATCCCTTCCAAGAAGTTTCATCTCAAGGGCAACTTTGAGATCAAAGATAACTTTTCCACTTACCTGACAATACATTTCAAACATCGCATGCTGCGCGTCAAATTTCTGAAAATGGCGACTATGATTCCTGTGGTTAAGGTTTCGTCTGAGCTCGTACCAATAGATCCGGCACCAGGAGTGACCGATGGTGATATTACTGGTACTGTCGAGAATATGATTAACTCTCAGAAACTCGCAGGTGTAACTGTCGCCCTTGACGGAACTGCCTTTTCGACCGTGACAGATGCCAACGGTGCCTTTTCGTTCGCAAAAGTTCCGAAAGGTATTTATAACCTCAAGACCAGTCATCCTGACTATCTCGACTATTCACTCTCTGTATCGGTTGAAGCTGGCCAGGTTGCTGCTGTGAATGTGCAGATCAATCCTGCAGTCATCCAGAGTACTGTTGCTAACACAGGATGGTTCTCCAGAATCTATCCTTTTGCTGATGCCCACGGAGAATATGCTGAGGTTGCTCTTGAGACACCGGTTAACATAGACTTCGTCAGTCTGGCTTTTGTTAAGGCTGAGATGAAATTCACCGCCGAATACTTCGCTAATGGTTCAAGCAGATGTCTCAATTACCTCTCTTCGACTCAGCAGGTAAGTGCTGTCGCTGATCTTGGCAGCTGGTGGGCAGGTGATACTGCAGTGACTGGCAGTTATCTCGGTGAATTCTATGCTACTACCACCCCAGGAACAACCTATACCGTTGACGTAACAGAAATGATCCGCAGCAATCCGAGCAGTTCATACTTCATGGCCAGCAAAAATATCGGTCTCGTTAACATACGTATGACTAATATTCAGCTCTCAGTTTACTATCGCTGAAAACTTGTTTTGTTCATAACATCCCAATTGCTTTTCCCCGGCGCCCGATGCCGGGGAGCTTTTTTTATGCGGCAGTTGCGACGAGGCGTGAAGCAAA
>CAZMWO010000655.1:0-2221 GCA_964569565.1 uncultured bacterium
AGAGCGTGAAGCCAGAGAATGGTGCGAAGGAACCCTCGGAGAAACTATCGATGAACCGTGGTGAAGTCTGGTGGATCGATTTTGCTTTGGCGGCGGGCGGCGAAATAAAAAAGACCCGCCCGGCAATAATTATCAGTAACGATTCTTCGAATCGTTTTCTCAATCGCATACAGGTTATTCCGCTGACCACCAGCACTGACCGACTTTACCCCAGCGAGGCTTATGTGACGCTGGGCGATCGCCAGGTAAAGGCCATGGCCGATCAGATAACTACTGTCAGCAAGACCCGACTTGTTAATCTGTTCGGCAGCATTTCATCAGACGATCTGCAAAAAGTCGAAAAAGCCATCAGAACCCAGCTGGCAATGGGCTGATACCATCACCCATACTTCGGCGCTGGTTTTACCCGTTTAAATTCCATAGGTGCCATCGTGGGGGCCGAGTATTACAAATTTCAAGGTTTTATCCGGCATTTCTGTACAGTCAGAACATCTCACGACAGCATCATCATTCTTTTTCCGGCAGGCTTCACAAAACAGATAGATTATGATGAAATTTCGCTTCACCGGGCAAGAATAAAACCCCTGAAAATTGCCTTTCAGGGGCTCTCCGAGCGTCAAAGGACTCTCGATTATCATATCGACTTTCTTCTTAACCAGCTTTTTTATCGAAGCATGTTTCTGCAGCGCTTTAACGAAAGCTGATTCAAACTTCACATTCATCGATCGCCAAAGACCTCGTCGTAACTTTGCCAGCTGGCTTTGCCGTCCCGGAGCCTTGCCTGGGCATCCTGCATGGCCTTCTCAAATGCCGGATGACTGAGAATCTTTTCGACCCTTTCGCCTTCCGCCCGCCGTTTGAGCGCCAGCAGATACTGAGTAATCATGTCGGCCACAGAAGTGCGGTTCTCGACAGCAAAAAGCCTGGCAAAATCTGCCAGATCCTGGTCCAGGCTGATGTTTATTCTGGTTTTTGTCATAGCAGTTCTCCTGTTCCTATTATACATACGTCAGGAAACATTGTCTATAACATTACCCATACTTCGGCGGTGGCGGCGATTTTACCCGTTTAACTTTTGGCAGGGGTGGAAACAGCCGGCGGCAGTCGACGCTCAAGCCGGCAAACTGCGCAATTTCGATCTGATTATTAAATCTTCAGTTCAGATATCGCTTTTTCGATATGTGACTTCAGGGCCGGCAGAGAATCTGCTATGGTCTGCCAGACAAGCTCGTGCTGAACGCCAAAGTAAAAGTGAATGAGCTTGTCGCGCATTCTGGCCATGGCTCTCCAGGGAACTTCGGGGTATTTCTGCTGAACTTCTACAGGCACCATTTTAGCCGCTTCACCAATGATTTCGAACTTGCGGATAACGGCACTCGAAGTTTTGTCGTCAAGCTTGAACCCTTGTAGATCCATATCCTTAACGAATTCTTCAATGGCAAGAATCGCTGAAAGAATGTCCTCGAGGTATAGAACAAAATTTCTCACAGCATGATCGCCTCTTGAAGAATATTCTGCCGCAATTCCTGCCTGATTCCGCTTTCTGGCACCAGGTCGATGTTGCGATGCAGCTTGTCTTCTAAAAACAGTGTAAGCTCAGCCATATCAAAAAGGTTTGCGGCTGGCTGAAACTCTACCAGAATGTCGATATCGCTGTCTGGTGTCGCTTGAGAGCGGGCGAAAGAACCGAAAATCCCTTTGAGATCAGCCTTGAATTTATTTTTTATTTCGACTTTGAGGCCGGAAAGAATCTTGATAACTTCAGTAACATCTGGGCTCATGAGCTGATCTCCGCTTGCAAGGTTTTTTCAACGATAGCATCTCTTTCTTCAGCGGAAACTCTGGCCGCGTAAACATCTTCTATCTGTTGCTGAACAGGTCGGGTGTCTTTCCATGATCCGCACAAGGCCAGCAGCCTCTCAGTAGAATTCTCATCACTTTTTTTGCCCAGAAAATCTTCTTTTAACAGCCGGATAACTTTTTCAATCTTTAAGAGGGCTGACTCAGGCATGCCCCGCAGTTCTTTAAGTATTCTTTTTTCGTGAACAGTTCTTGTTGTCATTTCGCCCCTCTTTCGCAAAGTTCTCTGGCAAACTTATTATATCGCAATTAAGGTTGCCAGCGCCAAGAGAATTTTACCCATACTTCGCCGCTGGTGGTGATTTCACCCGTTTAACTTTTGGCAGGGGTGGAAACAGCCGGCGGCAGTCGACGCTCAAGC
>CAZMWO010000656.1:0-2219 GCA_964569565.1 uncultured bacterium
CGCCTTCCGGGCCTATGGGCCCGACTTCGAGACCGGATGGCGAGAATTCATCAGAAAACTCATATACTTCGTGCATCAGATTGCCGTATGAATCATAGAGGTCGGCATGCCATCGGCCCTGCTGGCCACGAATCTGCATGGACCAGAGATAACCGTTGTCAATCGGCCTGACCATGGCCAGATCGTCGATAAAAAAAGCCTCGGTGGCATTCTTCTCGAGAAAAACCGCTCTGGCTCCGCCCGAAAGGATCAGCCCTTCTGTGCTGACATCAATTCTGCAGGCAGAATAGCTCTGATCAGGCCAGGTCGGTCTTATTCTACCCGCGACTTTGCCGTCGCCATCAAGATAGATCAGCTGCCCAAGCACAACATCAAAATCAAGAATTCTTTCGGCAGGGGCGCGCCCGTTCAGCGCTTCACGGGTTTCGAGATCATACCTGACGAAGCGCCCGGCAGAATTGACAACAAACACCTTGCTGCCCGATACGCGCATACCGAGAATGCCTGAATCTGCGGACAGCGGTATCTTAAACAGCTGTTCGACTTCAACCTGAGTCTGGGCTCCGGCATAATTCGGCATTAAAATAAGACCAGCAATAAGAGATAATACCAGCAGTATTTTTCTTTTCATCACTTCACATCCCAGTCGAGACTCTTTATCGTGAACTGCCCGGCTGGCGCTGCGGCAAAATCAGCCTCAGTCAGCAATATTCCATTGTCAGACAGCGCCATAAACCGGTTCATAGATCTTACCGGCATCAGCTCGAGGCGATGCAAAACCGAGGCATTGGCAGAGAATTCGAACAGTTTCAGCTTTCCTTCAAAGCCGTTCTCCGGCACGAAAGAAACCAGCAGGCCGCCCTCCCCGTTCACCCCCCAGATTCTAGGGTTCTGAAACTTGTGCATGCCGAGATGCAGAAGTTTGAGCAACTGACCCTTGTGCGAATACATGCGGTGCATATAACCATATTTGTCATGATAATCAAGCTGATGAAGATTGCCGGCCGCATCAACCGCAAAACCGCTACGCTGGCAGGGCAACTCTCTTACCAGCTCGCCATAAGGGGTGAATACAGCCACGATCTGACGTCCGATGTCGCCGACGTAGAGCCGGCCGCCACGGTCTGTCTCAAGCTGGCTGATCTGCAGAAATCTGCCGCTTTCGCTGCCGTTCCCGCCAATTTTTACCAGTTCCCGGCCGTTTGCCAGAGAAATTTTGCGAATGCTGCAATCAGCCGCATCAGCGACCCATGCGGTTTCTGGATTACCAGAAGAACCTGCCACCAGAGCGAAGTCTTCGAGCAAAACATTCTCAGGCAGATCAGGGATCTTTATTTCAACTTTTACTTCATTTTTGCTGCCGAGCGCTAATATTCGGCCGCCAACCGAATCAAGCACCCAGAGTTGATCTTTGGCAACTCTGAAAGACATTGGCCCATAAGAGGCATCCTCACTGAAGCCAGGGCTGGATGAATTATAGTATGCAATCCGATCTCTGCCGGTGCCATAGGCCAGGCTCCATTGCCGGGCCTGAGCCATGGAGGCGAACGCGATAAAACATGCTACAGAAAGTGCAACAAACTTACTACGACTCATTCTGGTAATCAAACCTTTCTCAGAACTCTGGTGACCGGTCCGATAGAATATGGATCAGACAGCCTTGGCGTGCGCAACCTTGAAGAGTTGTTCATTGCCATATAGCTGTTACCTTCTTTTACAATAATACCAACATGGGTGTCAGGATCCTTTACACCATCACCGGTGTAGTCATAGGTTTTCCAGGTGATGACGTCGCCTTCTCTGAACGGAGGCACACTTACGTCCTTCCAGCCCTTCGACTTGAGATCAGCCACGGTAGACCTTACGTTAAGATGCACTTTGCTCAGCGCTCCGGCATTTTTGAGTGCTGTAGTCACGACTTTGGCGCAGGCCAGGTTGCCATAGCCGACATCGGCCGTTCTGAAGGCCGTACTGCCGATAAGCTTGCGTGCCTCGGTGACGATGCGCTTCTGAAGGGTGCCTGCAGCCACCGGCGGGCTCGAAGTGCCAGGAGAAGAGGAAGAAGGCTTGCTCTTAGATATGTATTTGCTGTGAACATATCTGATTTTGCCGTTATAATCGATGCGATACCAGTCGTCTTTTTTGCCGGTAACCTTTACTGCAATACCGTTAGGAAGAGTTCCGTCAATAGCTCCCCATGGCGACTTTCTTACGTTGAG
>CAZMWO010000657.1:0-2218 GCA_964569565.1 uncultured bacterium
GCCGCCACCATCGAGATTTATCGCATGCCGGGCACCGAGAACTCTCAGATAATCAGCCAGCTCATCAAGCTTCATGCCTGAGTTTCTTTTTGAACGACCGTCAACAACTATCATCAGCAGGTCGCCGTCAAAGGTCAACGCCACGGCCGTGCGCGGATGCCGGCCATTGATGATTGAGTTATCGAACTTTTCGACGCGGCCGTTAATATCTTTACGACCGTCACTGACGAGACGAGGGCCACCGCAGACCGCGTGCCTGATCGTATCCCAGGGTTTGTCGATCGAATAATCAAGAGTTATCGTCTGCCCCAGTTTGAGCGACTTGAGCAGTTCGGCCTTTTCGCCGCCAGCTGAGACGACCACTCCATCAGGCGGAATCAGAGCATCATTGTCGTGAATGCCCACGATCTTACCTTTGACCAGAACTATCTCGACGCCACGCTCGGGCGTCAAGGTGCTGCGGGCATACTCCGGTGTATAAACAACAAGCTGTTCACCGCGACGTGGCTGATTGACAGCGTCAATCGCTATCGACAGACCACCGCTGCGAAGAGTGCCGGAAAAGTCAGGATTGCCGAAAATGAGCGTATCGTCTTCGCTCACACCGAAAACAGATCTCTTATAGAGAGGCGAACTGATAAGACGTCGATTGATGATCAAAGTGCCGATCGGGTCGCCACGCGGAGTAAAGTAGGCACCATTGATTCCGGCTATTGCGTCATAGCGCTTTGCCATCGACGACAGCGTCTCTTTCTGAGCGATACCTTCGTGCGCCAGAACCGGAAAAATCCTGGTAAGGCTGGAAAATGGCTCGACCCTTAGAATATGCACATCCGAGCATCCGGCAGCAGTTTTGGGACGGTCACGATAGTAAGTGACACCATCGATAACCTTTTCACCAGCGGCCAATGCAAACCTGGCTTTCTCAATCTGATAAGGCACGCAAACCCTGAATACTCCTGAAGTGTCAGAAGCAGTATAGGGATCGCCAATTCGACCGCGCGCTGAGAACACCATTTCTGAATACTTGTTCGTCTGATGAACCGAAAATTTGTCGAATTTTTTCTGAAGCTGCCCGATGAATTGAGGGTCTATTTTGCGCAGACCGGGCATTATCCGCATACGCAAAAGTTTGCCGCCCTGCGAACGCCTGAGCACTTTTACTGCCTGCGACATTTCAAACTCGACAATCTCAAAAGCCTCTTCGCTTCTGAACTTCACCGAGAGAACCTCCGGCTGAATTACGATATCTTCAGGGCCCTCATCCGGTTCAGGCATCTGGTCTTCATTGAGCTGATCGAGCTCAGACTCTTTGCCGGCAGGCGAAGAACCGCGCATATCGAGCTGGCGGGAATCTTCCGCGCTCCAGTCTTCTACGTCAGTAAACACTGCCTGATCGCTCTGCATTACCGCACCTACCAGAAAAATCTGGCCGACGATCAGCAATAGCATCAATTGTTTAAGACCCTGTCTGATAACACACTCCTCCAGAATAAATCCGGCCCGGAAGTATTATCGGCATATGCGGGCAAGCCATTTAACAGCAATACATAACGAATGCTGCATGCCGCCATTTCCACGACCAAATCGCAGTTGACAATAAACCTCGACAGTGATAATTATATCTGTAATACTTTGTGACAATAACTGGTGATATTTATGACGCAGACTGTATTAGAGCTCAAGAATGTCTCCAAAAGTTACGCGCTGGCACCGGGCTCATTAAAAGAAGCGCAGGGCCGACGGGCCGCGATTGATAATGTCAGCCTCACCCTTTGCGCCGGTCAGATTTACGGCTTCGCCGGATTGAACGGTGCCGGCAAAACAACTTCAATCAAAGCAGCGCTAGGTCTTATCCAGCCCGATTCTGGCTCAATAGAGCTTTTTGGAGCACCCATCGATGCCGCGGCTTTCAACAATATCGGTTTCTGCCCTGAAAAGCCGGTTTTTTATGAAACTCTTACCGCAAGCGAGATTATCGACTTTTCCGGCAAACTGCTGAATGTGACTGCCAGTGAAGCCCGTAAAAAAGAAATACTCGATAAAGTCGGGCTGTACGACGACCGTCACAAGAGAGTCGGCGCCTTTTCCAAAGGCATGCAACAGAGACTGGGAATCGCATGCGCTATGCTGCATGACCCGGCACTGTATATTCTCGACGAACCGGCCAGCGGCCTTGACCCTCTCGGCCGTCGACTGGTAAAGGATATTCTCAAAG
>CAZMWO010000658.1:0-2218 GCA_964569565.1 uncultured bacterium
GACGGCCAGAAAGCCGCCGCCAATATCGTCGCCCACGCCGGGAAAAGTCTCGACATCGCTCCTTCCCGCATCAAAAAGGGCCTGAGTCCTGAGCAGTTCCAGGTGCGCAGCGCGCAGCGGGTCAAAGGCATGAAGCTGCCTGAAATCGATCTCGGCATGCGCAAGGGCTTTGCCACCGTAATTCGCGAGCTGACCGAAGAAGAAGCCAGACGCGAAGCCGAACGCTGCCTCTACTGCAACGACATCTGCAGCGTCTGCGTCAGCGTCTGCCCGAACCGGGCCAACCGCAGCTACCATATCAGACCTGGTGATTACATGGTGCAGAAGGCAGTCAGCAGGAAGGGCAAATACAAAATCGAGCACGAAAAGACACTGCGCCTGAAGCAGGATATACAGGTCATCAATATCGGCGACTTCTGCAACGAATGCGGAAACTGCACGACCTTCTGTCCGTCGGCCGGCGACCCCTACAAAGACAAACCCAAGTTCTACCTGACCGACCAGAGCTTTAAACACGAGCAGAACGGTTACCGTCTCGTCGGCAAGGTCATCAAGGCCCGCGTCGACGGCCATGAGAGCATGCTCGAAGAAAAAGACGACATGCTGCATTTCCATGACGGCGCCATGCATGCCCGTATGAAGAAAGATACTTTCGAAGTGGTCGCTGTTGAGCCGCGCGGCGATAAACCTCGTGAATACTCGTTCGAACAGGCACTCAAGATGGCTATTCTTTATACTTCGCTCAAAGCAGAAGGGTTCAACTACTGATGCGAGCCCTGTTGACCGGCGGAACCGGCTATATCGGCAGCCATACCTGCGTTCAGCTTATGGCTGCCGGTCATGAAGCCGTAATCATCGACAACCTCTATAACTCCCGTGAAGATGTTCTCGATCGCATAGCGCAGATAACCGGGCAGCGTCCGGTTTTCTACCGTGGCGACATACTCGACGGCGAGTTGCTGGCGCGCATCTTCCGTGAGCAGAACATCGACTCTGTCATACATTTTGCGGGACTGAAGGCTGTCGGCGAATCGGTCGAAAAACCCCTGTTCTACTACCACAACAACGTCGCCGGCACGATCAGCCTGTGTCAGGCCATGGAAGCGGCGCAGGTGCACAACATGGTCTTCAGCTCTTCATGCACAGTCTATGGCGACCCGCATGAAGTGCCGATTCGCGAAGACTTTCCGACCGGCGCCACGACCAATCCCTATGGTCGTTCAAAGCATATCATCGAGCAGATCCTGACCGACCTGCACGCGGCGGTGCCGACCTGGAACATCAGACTTCTGCGCTATTTCAATCCGGTCGGCGCACATGTCAGCGGGTTGATCGGCGAAGATCCCAACGGTATACCGAACAATCTTATGCCGTATATCACCCAGGTAGCCATTGGCCAACGCCCGCATCTGAACGTGTTCGGCAACGACTACCCAACTCCCGACGGCACGGGTGTACGCGATTACATTCACGTTGTCGATCTCGCCGACGGCCACGTCAAAGCCCTCGAAAAAATGACGCAGAAGCCCGGCCTCGAAGTCTACAACCTGGGCACCGGCTGTGGCTACAGCGTGCTCGATGTCGTTAAGGCTTTCGAAAAAGCCAGCGGCAAACCAGTTCCTTACAAAATCGCGCCAAGACGCGCCGGCGACATTGCGCGCACCTATGCTGACCCGGCCAAAGCCAACCGCGAACTCGACTGGCGCGCCGAACGCGACATCGAGCAGATGTGCGCCGATTCCTGGCGCTGGCAGCAATACGCCGCCACCCTGTCCACAAAGAAATAAGATCTCGCACAAAGCCACAAAGACACAAAAAAAGCCCGCCGTTATCGATTACGAGCACGACCAACTCTTCTCCGTCATTCTGCGCGGAGCCGACAGGCGAAGTCGCAGAATCCACCTCTGAAGGCCTGTTAAAAAATCGGTGTAATCTGCGGATTACTCTTCGGAAATGGCCTTAGTGGCTTTGTGGCTTAGTGCGAGACTCTTTCGCTTACTTTGCGGCGAGACCGAGGCGCTGGCGCTGGTATTTTTCGCGCAGGGGTTCCCACCACCACTTGTTGTCGAGGTACCACTGCACGGTTTTGCGCAGGCCGGTTGCGAAAGTCTCGGCCGGCTTCCAGCCAAGTTCGCGCTCGATCTTGCCGGCATCGATAGCGTAACGCAGATCATGCCCGGGGCGGTCTTGGACATAGGTGATCAATGAGGAGTATGAC
>CAZMWO010000659.1:0-2208 GCA_964569565.1 uncultured bacterium
AACCACGCACGCCATCCGCTGATTCATCCAAACTGCGTGCCGCTCGACATCAAGATGAACCCGCAGCAGCGCTGCATCATCATCACCGGCCCGAACGGCGGCGGCAAAACGGTAGCACTCAAAACCGTCGGCATCAATGCTCTGCTGATGCAGACTGGCAATTACGTTCTCGCCGACCGCGATGCGCGTATTCCCATATTTACTCAGGTACTTTCAGACATAGGTGAGAGTCAGAGCATAGAAGACCACCTGTCGACCTTTACCGCACATCTTAAGCGCCTGAAAGAAATGGCAGACCACTGCGACAGCCATTCTCTGATTCTGATCGACGAAATCTGCGTCGGCACCGACCCGTCTGAAGGCAGCGCACTGGCTTCAGGATTTCTCAAAGAACTGAGCGGACGCGGTGCATTTTGTATCGTCACTTCGCATTACGATTCGCTCAAACACGTTGCCTTCACAACGCCCGGCTTCATGAACGCCGCCATGGAGTTCGATTACGAGACCTTCAAGCCAACTTTTCGATTTCAGATCGGAATTCCCGGCAAGAGTAACGCTCTCGCCATGGCGCGCGCCTTCGGACTGCCCGATTCGATTCTCGCCGACCTGGTGCAGAGCTGTGCCGGCGAGCGGCGCGACGAAAAGGGCCTGATCGAAGCGATCGAACGTGAGCGCAACCGGGCTGAGGCTCTGCGCCGCACCTACGTTGAAAAGATCAACAGCATCCGCAGCCGCGAAAGCGAAATAGAAAAGACTCTGGAGCAGTTGCGCGAGTTTCGCAAAACCCGGCGTGACAAGCTGACAGAAGAATTCACCGCCGAACTTCGCCAGCGCCTGCGTGATATCGAGAGCACCATCAACCGTCTCCGCCATCTCGCCGGAAAAATCGAACAACCCGATCTGCAGAGCGAATTACAGTCAGCGCTGCAGCAGGCACGCAATCTGCATGGCAATGCCCGCTCGACAATGAGCGAACTCGAAAATGTCAGCGCCGAAGACAGCTCATTCGCTGCTGCCGGCGCCGCCAGACTGCCGCCGGCGCAACCGGAGCAACTGACCGTCGGAGCCCGCGTAATCTGGAACAGGAACCTGCATGCCGGCATAGTTCGCCGCCACGACCCCGAAAAAAACCGGGTGGAAGTTGAATTCGACGGCAAGGTTCTGCATCTGCCGGCCAGCGAACTGTCGCCGGCCGCCGGGCAAAAGAACGAGGATAAGCCCGCCGGCAGCGTTTATGCGGCTCGTCCGCTCGTGCGCAGCGAAATCGACCTGCGCGGCATGCGCGTCGAAGAGGCTCTCGATGCCATCGACACTTATCTCAAGGTCGCCAGTGAGTCAGATCTCGGCCGCGTCTTTCTCATTCACGGCAAGGGAACCGGCGCGCTGCACAAAGCGATAACCGACTTTCTCAAAAGCTCGCCCTGGAAGAAAAAGTTCCGTTCAGGTCGCTACGGCGAAGGCGATCTTGGCGTCACCGTAGTCGTCTTCAAGGCCGAGGCCGACAAAGACGAAGACCCGACCAAAACAGACCCCGAACGCCCCACCCGCCACCGCAAAGGCTCCAAGGACTATTAACCCGGAGACAATTCACAGATTACTCCACCTACTCAGATAAAGGCAGAAAAGCTCGCACTGCGGCAAAAGCGTCATCCTGCGCGCAGCCGCAGGATCTCACTAAACGGCAAACAGCATGGATTAGTCATCCTGCACAATCTGCGAACAACTCTGCGTGCCTCAGCGGCTTTGTGCGAGATTCTTTCATCTGTTCATCACAGCACAAGCTATCTCCGCCGGCTCCAACCTTCGCATTATCATGCCTGCTAACCCTCTCAAAAAATCTGCGCCCATCTGCGTCATCTGCGGTTAACTCTTCTTTCCCGTTCTCTTTCTTCTGCCTGCTCCTGCCGGCACTAATCTCCTGCGCAGCCTCAAATACGGCAAACCACTGCCTGCTCATCCTAAAAAAAATCTGCGGCAATCTGTGTAATCACCCGGGCGCTTCCATCCTGATGCGCCCAAGTATCACCCACATCCTGTGGGCGACTGCGGATAAATTTTTCTTCTTCTCCTTCTCCATGACTCTGTGTCTTTGTGAGAAAATCGATTACGATTACGCGCACGAGCACGAATTGTAAACGGTGTGATCTGCGGATAACTCTTACTGTATTCTTTATCAACTAAAGTATTGTCGTAAAGTTCGGCGATGCG
>CAZMWO010000660.1:0-2207 GCA_964569565.1 uncultured bacterium
ATAGAAGATCACATGCTGTTCGGCAAGGCGTTCTTTTTTGCCGGTGATTTTTCATCGGCACAGCGTGAGTTTGACCTCGTTCTGCGCCTTGAGGCAAGAAACGCCGAGGCTCTGGCAATGTCTGCGATGAACTCGCTGATTCGCAACAAGACAGCTAAATTCTGGAACTTCTGGCAGCATGCCATTGACTGCGACTCACTTTATGCGGTAATTCCGGCTATGGTGCTCAAAGACAGCCTGAATTTTTCGCAGCGCGAACGACTTAAAACCGAGACACGCAAACTGGTTGATATTGGCGCTCTGCAGGAAATCGACAAGGCGCGTCTCGCCCGGCTGCTAAAATGCCTATGAATCAGGAATCTCAGATGAAAAATACCAGATCAGAAAAATCGCGCAACGTTAAAGCTCTGCGGCGCAAGGTAGAACAGCTCGAAAGAACGCCGGCGAAGAGGCTTGAGGGTGCAGTCTGTGACATTATCGACATGGGCGGCTTTTCGCTGGCCGTCCTGCTGGAAAAGCTGCCAACGCTGACGGTGCCGGTGCAGGTGGTTGTGGCGCGAAAAATTGAAGATTTTTTGTATTTTCACCCGGAAAAGGGTGCAAAAGTTTTTGCCCGCCTGCAGAATGCTCTTCGTGACGCCGATATTTCATGCCGCCCATCGCTGCTGGCGGCCGTAGCCGATGTTTCTGACTCGATCGAACTGGATTATCTGGCAATTGGAAAGCTGGCTCCTGATGCCCTCGATGCACTCGACAGCAATATGGATTTCGCCAGAATGAGCCGGGCGGTGGAACTCGTCGTTAAAGCTTCGGGCGTTTCGGGTATTCCCTCTATTATCAGATTGATGATTAAATCATCAGAAAAACTAAATGAATATGCAAACTACCAATTTGTAGAAACCGCTCTCATGGCTCTTAAGAGGCTAGGCGGTGAGCCTGTTATCAGATTGCTGATAAACCCGTTGTCAGCCGAAGCTTTACGCCAGTTGCGTATGGAATGGCGGGCCATGGACCAGCAGTTGCTTCAGGAGACTATGGCGGCTTTGCAGCGAGCTGACGCAGATTTTGCTCAGGTCATGTTAAAAGTGATAGACCTTTCTGAGTTTAATCTGCCATTTGCTGCGATGATCAAAGAGGGGGTCTCACACAGCGACAAATGGGTGCGCCAGGCAGCGGCCGCTTCGATGCAGAAGGCTGCTGCGGCTCTCAGTCCCGAGTCTCTTTCCCGTATGCTGAACGATGAGTCTTCAGAAGTGCGCCTCATGGCGGTGACCTCTCTGGGTGGTTTTGATAGAGAGCAGACCGGCGCTATGCTTGAAGAACTCGCGTCACGCCAGGGAGAATCGATAGAAATACGTTTGAATGCTCTTTATGCGCTCTTTGCCCAGAAGAACCGCGCTGCGCTCGAAAACCTCGCCAGGGTCGCCGATAATCATTGTTTTACGATTAATGCGCTGGGCCTTGCTGCCATGCTCATGCCCAGGGAAGATGGATCCCGCAGCATGCTCAAAACCTTTATTGAGGTCGGTTCTGATATGCTTACAGAGGCCACCCACTATCTGCTTGAAATTCTTGAACCAGAAGATGTTAAAATATTGATAGATGCCCATTCGGCGGCCACAAATGAGACTCATCGTGAGCGTCTTATCGATTTTATGAGACTGTTTGTTGTCCGTAAAGCCGGTCCCAGACTGGATGTAGCAAGAGCGAGTCTGTCAGAAGCCGAACGAAAGGCCTTGGAAATTCTGGCCCCTAAAAGCCAGGACCAGACAACAATTCATCAGCACTGATGTGCTACAACTGATTAAAACCTCATCGGCATCATCGTTATTTTGATGAGAATAACCGCTCGCCGCTGAGTTAGCAACCCTCGCCACACATAAAGCTGATCTGGCCGCCAGAAGCGGCCTTTTTTGCTTCAAGACGCATGCGTTTTTTTAACATGCACGCGTTCTCGACGGCTTGCACCTTAGTCTGAATGACTGGTTTTGCGCCTGGCATAAGACGTTTCGCACATTGCCGTTCACCATACGAAATTTTTAATATTATAATAGTAATATATGTTTTATATTGTTAATATTATATAAATATTGATTAAAAAATTATTAAAATAATGATAATTATGATAATATTATCGTTAAAATATTCATTCGGTGCGGGTTTTATCTTGCATAGAGAATCCGACTGCGTCTGGGTAAAGATTCAGT
>CAZMWO010000661.1:0-2206 GCA_964569565.1 uncultured bacterium
CCTCGCATACAGCATGCGCAAGATGACTGCTGCCAACAATCTGGTGCGGCGCATGCACGCCTGTGAAACCATCGGAGCAGCCACCGTTATCTGCTCAGATAAAACCGGAACATTGACCCAGAATCGTATGGTAATGAATTCGGTGTTTTTTCCGGCCCTGGTGTCTGGTGTATTAAGGCCGGAACTGACTACTTCAGTTGAAAAAATTGTGGCCGAATCTATGGCAGCCAACAGCACTGCCAATCTGAGCCGCAAAGATGGAAAGGTAACCGGTGTTCTGGGCAATCCTACCGAAGGCGCAACCCTTATCTGGCTCGAAGAACAGAGTGTCGATTATTTACAGCTGCGCCAGGATTTCGCACTCGAAATGCAGTGGACTTTTTCGACTGAGCGCAAAATGATGGGCTCATACGGCATGTCAGGCGCCGGCAGCGAAAAAATTCTGTATGTAAAGGGTGCTCCAGAGCTGATTTTGAGCCGCTGCAGCGAAATTCTTACCGATAAGGGCCTGCAGTCGATTGCCCATTTCAGCGAAAAAATCGCGTTTGAACTCAAACAGAGTCAGGCCCGTGGTATGCGTACACTTGGCTTTGCCTTTCGCCGCAGCATCGAGCAGAAGCCCGTTGGCGATATTGACGGCGTGGCGCGCAATCTGGTCTGGCTGGGATTCGTGGCCATCGCCGACCCGATCAGGCCGGAAGTGCCACTGGCACTCAACCTGTGCCGGCGCGCCGGGGTCAAGGTCAAGATCATTACCGGCGACAACTCTAACACCGCCTGGGAAATAGCCCGGCAGGCCGGTCTGGTGGAGCCTGACGAAATTGCTGAGAAAATTCACATGACCGGCGCTGATTTTCAAGCACTGTCTGATTCAGAAGCGGCTGCCAGAGTTCTTGATATAAAAATCCTGTCACGCGCCCGGCCGGCTGACAAGCTCAAAATGGTCAAGCTTCTGCAGCAGTGCGGTGAAGTTGTGGCGGTTACCGGTGATGGCACCAACGATGCCCCGGCGCTCAATCATGCCAATGTTGGCCTGGCCATGGGCAAAACCGGCACCTCGGTTGCCAAGGAAGCCAGCGATATCATTCTGCTCGATGACTCTTTCCCAAGTGTTGTAAAGGGTATCATGTGGGGGCGTTCGTTATACGACAATATTCAGCGTTTCATTATGTTTCAGCTCACCATCAATGTCGTTGCGCTGGCAGTAGCTCTCACCGGTCCTTTTATCGGCATTAAAATGCCGCTTACCGTGGTGCAGATGCTCTGGGTAAACCTGATCATGGATACGTTCGCCGCTCTGGCTCTGGCAACCGAACCGCCGCACTGGAAGGTGATGGCCCGCCCGCCCAGAAGATCAGAAGATTTTATCGTGTCGGCACCGATGTACCGCCACATACTGGGCGTCGGCGCTCTGTTTTATTTGTTTCTTATCGCGTTTCTGAAGTATTTTCAGAGCGATGGAACCGTCGATGTCGGCGAACTCTCTGTGTTTTTTACAACCTTTGTCATGCTGCAGGTCTGGAACATGTTCAACGCTCGGGCGCTTGGCTTCAGCCATTCTGCCTTCAGGCGCCTTGGCGAAAACCATGGTTTTATGGTGATTTTACCGGCAATAGTGATCGTTCAATTTCTGATCGTGCAATATGGTGGCACCATGTTCAGGACCGCGCCCCTGTCATTATCAACCTGGATCGCCATTGTTGCGGGCACCTCGGTTGTGCTCTGGGCCGGCGAACTCTGGCGAAAGTTTCATGGCGCGTCGCGGCATGGCGAAATCGCCGATGTTTCTCCTTTTGAAGAGCTGGTCGACAGGTAGAGAAAACCCCGAAGCCAGATATTTCCGACTTCGGGGCCCATCTCAGAACGGGGGAGATTTTTATTTCCCGAAATTGATCAGGCAGCCAGTTGTTCGTTGCCTTCGTCGCGAAGCAGATTGATTTCGCCGCGACTGATATCGTACAGGCGCTGCTGAATCTTTGCCTGAACAATGTCGAGGCCATTAGGCAGGTCGAGCAGATTGGCATCTTTACCGAGAATGTCTTTATACGCTGATTTGATGTGCTGAATCATTCTTATGCGGAATTCAGCATCGGTTTTTGCCTGGTACAGCGGGGTTTTCGGCAGAATCATGTTTGCGCTCCTTGTCGAATTATTTTGTTCTTCAGGAGTTATCGGCCAGCCGGCAGGTTTTTTTTAATGATTTTTT
>CAZMWO010000662.1:0-782 GCA_964569565.1 uncultured bacterium
AGAAGGTTGCTGTTGAGCGGGCAAAAAAAAATCCGGGGGTTCCCCGGACCTGAAAAATAAGGAGGCAAACAAATCCATGAACCTTTTCGAGCGAAAGTGATGTTTTGTTTAGTACTGATTTTTCGCCGGTAACGGACAATCACAGACAACGGCAAACTTTGCCGAACCGCTGAAAATCGAAAAGGGCGATGATGTACAAGAAAATTTTTCAAATTTTTTTACTTTTGCGCGGATTATGGTAGAATCCAGAAAGATTCCGATCAGGGAGCTGAAAATGGCAGCACTTGCTTATACCATAACAGAAGAAAAAGGGTTTCCGGTTGTGCGGTTTCAGAACTACTGCACCAACGAAACACTCGAGGGTCTTGCCACCAAGGTGGGCAATCTTTGCGACAAGGACAAAAGTCGTCTGATTTTTGATTTTACCAGTTGCGAAGTAATAAACAGTCTTGGCATGGCCGCTTTGCTCGAAACTCTGATGATAGTTCAGGATTACGAAGGTAGCGTTGTGATTTCAGGCCTGAACGCAATTCAACAGAAATTCTTCGGGCTCACCGGCGTGTTCTCACTGTCGACTCAGGCAGAAAATATTGAGAAGGCTTTCGAAATTCTGCAATCAGCCCAGGCCTGAACTTAAGACATCTCTGACGCAATACTCTATACCAGCCGCTTTTCGCTTGTTCAGCTGATGCTGTGCGCTGGCAAATTTTCTGCCAGGCTGCTGATAAGAGAATCTATTTTCAGGCGTGACGAACCGCTTCAAGAAAAAAATCAAAGCTTAC
>CAZMWO010000662.1:792-2204 GCA_964569565.1 uncultured bacterium
CCTTAATTATAATAATCGCATGTTGATATCTGATTTATCATTGCGCTGACAAACTGCAATGAGCCAGAACCTGCAACAATGCAGAACCGGAGAAGGTAAGTAAATGCTTGGACAAACCAGTATTCATGTGATAAGAGCTCTGATCTGGCTGGCAGCCCAGCCTTCCGACAAGTATGTCGGGGCCGGGGCTATTGCTGCCGCTGTAGAGGCGCCGCAGAATTATCTGGGTAAGCTCCTGCAGCAGTTTTGTGTTATCGGATTGCTCGAATCGCAGCGGGGTGCCGGCGGCGGAGTTCGCCTGGCACTGCCTGCCAATGAGATTACGCTGTTGCAGATCGTTGATCCGATCGAGCATCTCAGCCAGCGGCGCAACTGCTTCATGGGGCAGCTTTGCTGTGGGCCGCAGCCCTGCGCTTATCACAAGCAATGGATGAAGCTGCACTCTGACTATGTGAAATTTCTGGAATCAGTTACTCTGGACGGCCTGGCCCAAGAGAACGCCGGGCTGCCATTGAAGAGCAAAAAAACATCTGCCGGGAGGGAAAAGTAATGCAACTGCAGTTGAATGCTGTCGATGTCTTTAAAGCCGCGGTCATGCTCGAAGAGCGTGCGGCCAGATTTTATACCGGTGCGGCCGGCAAGGCTTCCGGTCAGCCGCGCCAGCTGCTTTTGCAGTTGTCGGAAATGGAAACCGGCCATGCTCGCCAGTTCAGCCTGATACTTGATGAACTTGCTGCTACCGTACGCGGATCTGGTGAGCCTGAAGAAGGCGCTGATGATTTTCTGCAGGTGCTGACCGGGGACCGTGTCATCACGCAAGACTGCCAGATCGAAGAAGGCGACGGCTACGAAACGATTCTCGAAAAGGCAATGCAGATCGAGAAAAATTCGGTGTTTTTCTACACCGCGGTCAAAGAAACCATGCAGGAAAAAATGGCAGCCGGAGCGGTTGAGAGAATCATTCAGGAAGAAGTCGCCCACTTCAGAATGCTCAGCGACGCGCTGCGCAGCTGGCGCGGCCAGGGAGGCGCCCGATGAGCGATTCTTTCAGACTTTCAGGGCAGCAGTTCGCGCAGTTGTTCGAGCAGCTGAGCACTGCTTTCCTGCTTGCCGGGCCGAAGCGATTTGCCGGGGCCGGGCGCTTTTCCGGCACGGATCTGGTGCGCTATGCTTTTCTGAAATCTGCCGATGAACTAGAACTGCGCGAGAAGAGCTGGTTTTCGCCGAAAGAGCTGGTTTTTCCGCCGGACGAAACTATATTTTATTTCAATGGCCAGCAGTTCACCGAGGCAACTCTGCCTGACGATCGCGAAATCATCGTTTTTCTGCGACCCTGCGATATCAATGGTATCGACAGGCTCGATCGCATGTTCCTCGAGAATGCTGGAGTGGTAGACCCTTATTACAAGCGG
>CAZMWO010000663.1:0-2203 GCA_964569565.1 uncultured bacterium
GAAAGAACCCTGACCGGCGACGAAACTCTGTTCATGCAGCATCAGGAGGCAACCGGCTTTTACCTGATCTGCAGCGGCGCCGTTAAAGTCTATCGCATCGGCGGCGACGGGCGCGAACAGGTAATTCATCAGTTCGGCCCCGGCGAGATTGTTGGGGAAGTGCCGGTTTTTCAGGGAACCGCCTACCCGGCCTGTGCTTCTGCAGTTAAAAAGTCACGACTCATCTATTTTTCGCGGGATCGCTTTGTTGAACTCGGCCGCCGGCAACCGGAAGTTTTTTTGAACATGCTGGCGATACTTTCACGCCGGCTGCGTCAGTTTGTTGAGCTTATCGACGACCTCTCGCTAAAAGACGTAACTGCCCGACTGGCCAAGTATCTTGTCAGAAACTGCGACTCAAGCGAAAACCGGGTTGTCGAGCTCGACCTCAGCAAAGGCGCCCTGGCATCACGCATCGGCACGATTCCGGCCACACTAAGCCGCACTTTCAAAAAGCTGCAGGAAAGTGGCGCCATTAAAGTCAGCGCCAGCCGCATCGAGATTCTCGACTGCGACATGCTCGCCAGCATCGCCAGCGGCGAAAAACTGCAGGAAATCTGAGGCAGGCTTGACTTTAAGGCGGCGGTAGAGCAAAATCGGGTTGGGTTTTTGTTGTTTATCTGAGCCGGAGCCGATTATGAACCAGATGCTGCTGATGATGCGAACCTTCCCCGCTTCGGTGCGAAGGCTTTTTGCCGCGCAGGCTCTGTTCGGCATCGGCATGGGTGTTTTTTCGGTCCTGCTCAATCTTTATCTGCGCTCTATCGGATTTTCAGAAGAAATGATCGGGCGCCTGCTCGCTTTTCAGTCACTGTGTGCGGCCATTGCCTCGATACCGATGGGTGTTCTGGCAGACAGAACGACCCGACGCACGACCTATCTGCTGGGACTGGTTCTTCTTGGTTCAGGGCTGTCAACACTGGCCAGCTCGCGTGAGCTCAACTATCTGATAGCAGCTGTGCTGCTTTCAGGAACCGGCAATGGCGCCATGATGGTTTCGGTTCAACCCTACCTGCAGGAAAACAGCCGGCGCCGCCAGCGCCCATATATTTTCAGCGTCAGCTTCACACTGATGTGGGTCACCAGCATTCTGGCCGGTTTCATCGCCGGCTGGCTGCCAAGACTTTTCGCCTGGCTTAATCCGGCACTGGCCAACCTCGAAGCTGACCGTCTGCAATATTCGCTGTGGATAGGAGTTTTCTTTACTTTTATCGCACTGATTCCGGCACAGGGCATGGCTGGAAGAACAAAGAGCGAAAAGCCATCAGCAGCTGAACTTGACCAGCATTCAGAACAAAGCGGCAGCAGCAACCCCTGGAAACTGATCGCCCGCTTCAGTCTGTGTAATGCGCTGATCGGCTTTGGCGCCGGCATGATCGTTCCCTATTTCAATCTGTATTTTCGCGACTGGGTCGGCGCTTCGATTCCGCAGATCGGCATGGTTTTCGCGATGGGGCAGTTCGGCACGGCACTGGGATCGATCAGCTCGCCATTTCTGGCCAAGCGCATAGGTCTGATCAAAGGTGTTGCAGTATCGCAGCTGTGCTCGCTGCCCTTCATGCTGCTGATGGCCTGGCAGCACGAGCTCTGGCTCTGTTCGCTGTGCTTCATTTTCAGAGGCGCGTTCATGAACATGTGTACGCCGATGCGCCAGGAGACCACTATGGAAATAGTGCCGCAACGCCACCGCGCCCGTGCATCGGCAGCAGAGAGCATGTCATGGAACCTGGCCTGGGCCACCGCGATGTTCTTTTCCGGGGGCATTATAAAGAACTATGGTTACGATACTTCTCTCTATATAGCGTTCAGCTGCTATCTTGTCTCAGCTGCGCTCTATTACCGCTTCTTCCATCCATGGGAAAAGCTGAAAAAACGCCTGCAGGTAGCGGTCAGCAAGCCGATTATCACCAGCTGATCAGTTTTCTGCCAATTTGAGGCGTTTGAGTATTATGCCTTCTTTGTTATCTGGTGCGGCCTCGGCGTAGATGATCGAACCATCGGGCGAGAGCCGGCAGAAACGCTGCATTTCAAGGCCAACCGGACCTGGCAAAGACGCTGAAGCGACCACTTTGCCGCGACGAACAGCATACAGGGTGAATTCAGAGTCAAGTTCACCGCTGCTTGTCATAACTACAAAGTTGTGACGACCGGCATTATCGACACC
>CAZMWO010000664.1:0-2201 GCA_964569565.1 uncultured bacterium
CATTGAAACAGGTATACACAGCCGGCATCGCCCCACATGAGCTGAACCTCCTGCTGGGAGTCGATCTGGCAGATGAATTCCATCGGCTTCTTGCAGACCGGGCATTTGCGCTCGGCTTCGCCCTGAATCCAGATCGGATAACCGCCAATGCTGGTAAAAGGCTCCATTTCACAGCCTATCTCAAGACCGGCATCTTCGTATACGCTTACCGGGTCTTCGGCGTCTTCCTTTTCGCACATTTCGGCGATGTTGGGGTATTTCTCTTCGATAGTCTCGTAATCGGGCAGCACATGCACTTTTTCGGTGCGGCACGAAAAAGGCGTGAGATCCTGGTCAACGCCAGAACCATCACTGAATTTATCGGTCGAAGCAGTGTGATAGGCCTTCAACAGCCACATGCCGGACTCTTCATTCTCTGCGCCAATCGGAGTACATTTAAAGCAATAATAAAAAACCAGCAGAGGCGGCGCTGACAACGCCTTTTTATCGGGCAAAGGATAAAACTGAAAGACAAAGCTGAGTTTTTCTCCGCAAACCGGGCATACCGGTGACGTTTCTTCGGCTTCTGAATAAGCCGGGCCTGCGAACCTGGTTTCGGCGGCCATCAGTTTGGCAAATCCCGGCTTTTCAGGAACAACCCGCAGACATTCTCTTCTGATTTTTTTTAGAGCTTCGTTCAGTGCTTCACTCATTTGGCCTTCTCCTCGCATTTTCTGCCGGGTAACGATAACGCCCGGTGATTTTGTAGACAAACAGCATATCTTCAAGCACGGTGCCGGCGCCGATGTTATGCACAATCAGCGGGCGCAGGCCGTCTTGCGAGCGACGGTCGGTAACGATACCGATATGCGGCAGATTGCCGGGCAACATCCAGGTGACGAGATCACCAGGCCGGTAATCATCGGCACTGTCACTGACAGCCAGTTTTTCGCCATGACGTGCAAAAAAGGTCTGAAGATTTGGCACACGGCGGTGATCGATGCTGGTATCAGGCTTCTTAAGCCCCCACTTCTTCGGGTAGAGGGAAAAGTGCCGGCGCATGTCTTCGTGCACTTCTTTCTGCAGGTCGATGCCGAGCGCGCGGTATGATCTGACAATAACATCGGTGCAGACTCCGATATTATCAGGCACATCACCACCGGGGTAAGAAATCTTGCGATAACTGCCGTCATATCTGACAACGTGTGTCGTTCGCTCGATTGCAGCAGCAACAAGCTTTTCTGCAAAAGCATCAGAGATCTCATCTGGCTGCGCCATGCCGGTTCTTACGAAAAAAGCATAACCGGCAAAAATAGCACACAAGCTGGCAATTACCGCCATTCTGACGACTACACCGACTTGCATTCTGCTGGATTTCTTCATTATGTCAGCGTGGCATCGGGCCTAAATGCTCGTTGATGACCAACCAGGTTCCATTTTCGTTGATCCAGACCAGAGTGCCGCGTCCTGGATTGGTAAATCTCCTGCCATTTATGGTGCCTGTCCACTTGAAATTGAAATTACAGGTGGCAAAAGCGTCAGTTTTAAGATTCCAGCGGATATCCTGTACGTCGAACAATTCATCCCTGATCAGCGAAAATGTCTTTTTCATGGCATTGCCGATCGCAGATTTGCCGTGGTATGTGCCTTCGGCAAAAACCACTGTGGCGTTCTCATGGAAATAAACTGAAGCGGCTTCCCAGTTCTGTGAAGCAAGCGAATCGATATAGTTATTCAATGTCTGATCGAGTTGATTTGTCATGATAAATACCTGTTTAAGCTATGATGTTAACTTTATCATCGGCCGGATATCCTGATTTCGCAAGCTTCAATTGCCGGCGTTGGCACTGCTCGTATAAAAATCGCCGAATTTACGGTCTTCGACCAGAACATGCGCCTGAATCCAAACATACAGGTAGCTTACCAGTTCGGAAAAAGTGCCGCCATTGCCGCTCTGCATATCTTTTAAAAAGTTGGCAAGGTGGTTCACCATCTGGTCGTGCAGCTTTCTATGAGCCATAAAGCCCGGATACTGCATTTTCTGCATGAGTTCTTCCTCATCTCGAAAATGCGTGCGGGCGTATTCAACCACAAAAAGAATTGCATCTGAAAAGCTCTCGTCATCGGCTTCACCGTTGGCTAGAAGCCTTTCAAGCTCATTGACTTTTTCAACCAGTTCCTTGTGCTGTGCGTCGATCCCTGGACAACCTACGTTAAATTCA
>CAZMWO010000665.1:0-623 GCA_964569565.1 uncultured bacterium
CGTGCCGTTTTATGAGGCCGAAGAACGCGTTATGATGCCGCAGGGAAAGGTGCTGTCGCCGCGTCTCTCGTCTGAGCGCCTGCATGCGTTTTTTGAGGCTGACGCCAAAGACATTCTCTGTATTGAAGAAGATGAAGGCATGCTCGGCTGCACTCTTTTGAAAGAGAGTGATATGCTGACGATCGAGGATTTTATCGCACTCGAGGTCGAGCGGGCTGCGCACCGCGCCGAAACACTTAAACCAGCCTGGAAGTTCGAGTTCAAAGAACTGAAAAAAAAAAAGCAGCTGATTGAGATTGAAGTAAAGGCTCCGGTCGATATGAAGCTGGAGGCTGCTTCAGAAGATGGCCAGGTCGCTACCGGCGCGGTAAAAATGGCTTCCGGAAAGCTGCGCGAAAGTCGCATCAATCTCGAAGTCAAAGCCGCCAGCGAGTCAGAGACCGCAACCCTGCGCCTGCAGATCGAAGAGGTCGATCGTCAGCTCAACACCAATGCCACCGATGCAGGTCTGTGGCAACGTCGTGCCGATCTTACCAAAAAGCTACGCATGAATGTTTCGACACTGGCGTCTTTGCTCAATTCGGCAGTGCTGTCGGGTCGCATCGATCTCATGATCGACTGCG
>CAZMWO010000665.1:638-2200 GCA_964569565.1 uncultured bacterium
TAACCTATGTTAAAGAGCGTCCGGCGCTGGCTCCTCTCGGTCAGGATTCGCTGAGCGAGCTCGATAAAGGGCGACTTCTCCAGGCTATCAGAGACGAATCGGTGACCGCAGAATTTCATTATCTGCTTCTGCTGGTATATGGTGCGCGTTTCAACGATCCCGATATTTTTGCACAGGCGGTAGCCGGTATGAAGACCGGTTTCGCCAGTGACAACCGTCAGTTTTACGGATTCAACGAGCTGCGGGTTGCGCATGGCGGCGGCATGAATTACGAGAACCGCGTAGAATTGCTGACCGTCGATGATCTGCCGCGCATCAAAGTAAACGTTAAAAAGTATCTGCAGCACATCGGCTGCTGCCCCGATTTCTATTCGATCGGCGTCGTCAGAATGCAGCTGCGTAAAATGCTGTCTATTCACCTCAACGAAGAAGTCGCCAGTACACTCGTCGGCAGAATCGAGATGAATTTTGCCCGAAACTGGGTGGCTCCATCACCATCTGGAAATATGCAGATATACTTTGCCGATCAGATCGAAAGCTGGCCTGCTTCGGTCGAAGAGCACCAGCCTGAGTCTGCTGTCAGTCGCTGGCTGAAATTGTTGAGCATGGAAAAAATTCGTGAGACGCCTCTGCGCGATTTCTTTACTGGTGAGCTTTACCGACCTCCTTACCTTTTCTCCAGACAGGACGAAAGCGATCTCAAGTATGGACTGATAAGCACGGCAAAATGGATGGGAGAACTCGATATAACCGATTTTCCCGAAACCAGCGATGGCAAGCAGATTGCGCGCGCGATCTACCGGCGCTACTCTGATGGCGGAAAAGACTGGAATGCTTTTTTCAAGGCGGCGATGCGCTCTGGCGATGCCGTTGCCATCTCAAAAACACAGCGCCTGCTGCTGCTCATGGTTTCTGAATTCGGGCCGCACAAGCCGTTTTCTGAATTCATTCTTTCGCCCCGCATCGACGCCACCCAGAAACAGGACTGGAATATCTACACCCTGACCATGTACTGCGACATGTTTCGTCTCTGTCTTGCCTATCGCATCGCAGTTGACGAGCAGAGGCTGTTCAATTTCCTGATCAATCGTATTCCTCAGCCTCCAAATGGCTGGAAAGATTTCATCGATTCGGCCGAGTGGATCATCATGTGCCTGTTGCTGACCAGTTCGCCGGTGCGCCGTTTTCAGCTCGATGTTCTGACGGCCCGCGCGCTGCGCTGGTTGCCACACTGGGTTAACAAGGGCGATTATGAGAATTACGCTCAAACTCTGACCGTGTTGAGCTTTCTGGGAATCGGAGTGCTGGCCGATCTGGTGCCAGAAAAGCTAGAACTCCATCAGCTGCTGGAAAAGCGGCGCGTGTTCTGGATACAACATGCCTTTTCGCTCTCGACTGCGGGCAAAAAGGCATTTGACAGCTGGCAGAAGGCCTGCAGCAGCTAAGATATGCATTATCAAGAGAATGTTACTAAGATAAGAAGGTATACGGCATTGGTTATATATATTCGTGCTCAGCGAAGCGGTAATCGTAATCGAAAAATCGACAACCTTAATCGATTA
>CAZMWO010000666.1:0-538 GCA_964569565.1 uncultured bacterium
AGGCGTGGGCGACGTCGAAGACCATCTTCTGCACCTGCTGTGCAGTTGATTTCATTTCATCATATTTCTGGTTGACCAGCGCTTCGTTCTTTTCGATTTCGCTGTCGAGGGCTTTCTTTTTGCCACCCTGAAACCAGCCACTGGCGCCATCATATTTCGAGCGTTCCTGCTGCAGTTTGTCGAGCCTGAGTTCTGGTTCGAGCAACTGAGTCTCAACGCTGATCAATTTCTTCTCGAGTTCTTCGATGTCCTTTTCTTCGACAGCGCCTGCAATGAAAGGATTTACAGCCATGGTTACCGAAAAGATACCTGTTAAAATCAGATTTTTATTGATATTCATGTGGTTTTCTCCCTTCATTTCTCAGCGTGCGTCTACGTATACATCGCCAAGATCGATCTTGCTGAAGTATACGGCGTTGCGCTGGCTGCCATTCTTAGACATTACCCAGATTTCGGCGAGAGCGTTTTTGAGTTGCAGTTTCTTTTCGCCGGCCACATTCTCGATAAATATTGATTGAACACGCTGAACGGTTTACAC
>CAZMWO010000666.1:548-1879 GCA_964569565.1 uncultured bacterium
TTCTCGATGGTGCCGAGGGTGGCGAGTTCTTTGTAGTGATTTTCGGCGAGATATCTGGTCGGATCTTTTTCGACCACTGATTTATACCATGAAAGTTCACCCATTACACTGTTGTCAGAATTCGGAGCGATTTTGAAGTCGACTGACTTTTTGCCGGACCAGAAACCACCGGAAGTGATTCTGACGATCGCTTTCATATCGTTCTGTACGAGGTCGCCGCCGAAGTGACCGAGAATGGCATCAACTACGAATTTGCGACCGGAGAAGTAGAAGGTATGGGTCAGGCCATTGCTGTCGTCGCTGTTATCTGAAAGAATGCGGCAGTTATGGCGCGAGAAGATATTCTTGAGATTGTCGAGACGTCTGTTTTTGTCGGTGTCGCTGAAAGAGATAACCGCTTCGACGACCGGAATGTCAATCATCACCAGGCGGCGCTGCCGGCTGTTCATAAGCACTTCCGGGGCGGCGGCGGCACGCCCGCTGGTGCTCAGGTTGATTTCGGGTGCGATTGCTGCACTGCCTGACACGAAGCCGGCTCTCTGCTGCAGAAGTTTTTCGACCACCGCTACAGTGTGGGCATTCAGGTCGCTGCCGGCAGCGAAGGTAGAGAGTGTGTTCTGGGCAGCAGTAAAATCTTCGCTTGATTCAATGCTGCTGATGATGTCGCGAATAGATCTTTCGGCTTTGTCGGCGCGGTCAGCGGCTCCTTCGAAAGCCTGTTTTTCGGCACTGTCAGCTTTCTCGCTCGCAAGGTAGGCAGCCTGCGAAATTGCTTCGGCATAATTCCCGAGACAATTGGTAAAATCAGCCTGATCAAAAGCAAAGGCTGAGAGAGAAACGAGGGTTAAGAACAGAACCAGAGCGGTCTTTCGCAACATATCCAGTTTCCTTCCTCTAAAAAGTTTAAGGATGTCGTGTTTTGAGCAATTTTTGTACCATTCTGTAGAATGACTGATAGCGCGAGTCCTGTCGGATTTGCCAATAATCTGCCCAATTTTCGGCAATCTTCCGGCTCATTTTTCAGCAGCAGTCGCGTGCTGATTGTCAGAATGAAACTGGCGACTGAGAAAGCCATGGCTGGTGGGGGGCGAGTATGAATTTTGCTGGGAACAGTAATCGATAATGTGGTAAAATGCATTATTATACATCAAGAGAGTTTTTTTCCTCGACGTCGTCTGAAAAGTCCCTGTGGACAACTACGGCAGGGTGATCATATCACTCTGGAAAGCGCAGGTTATATCAGTTAATGCATAAATCATATCGCTTGAAGTCTTTGTTCTTCAAGGCCGGTGCAATTTTCACGCTGAGTCTCATGCTCATGGTTGCCGGCT
>CAZMWO010000666.1:1889-2196 GCA_964569565.1 uncultured bacterium
AGTCAACAGGCCGGCGCCGACAGAGAAGAACTTGTCGGCCGTGTTGAGACGATTCTCAGCATTCTTGCATCAGGAAAAGCCTCAGAACTTGCTGGTTTTCGTAAATCTTCCGACAGCGGATTCTATGCGACACAGGCAAAATTTTACCCGTTTTTGATCAATAACCCTCTCGATGGCAATTCTTTTACTTTCTTTCTCGAGCCTGACAGCATTGTGTATTTTTCTGCTACAGAAGCCCTGGTTCCTGTATGGATATGGTTTGCAGACGGCGAAAAGATAAATCTTGAATTCATAATGAGCAGAGAAG
>CAZMWO010000667.1:0-2190 GCA_964569565.1 uncultured bacterium
GGTCTGGCGCTGCATAAGCTTCTCGACATGCAGGAAAAATACATCAAGGCTCACAGGATTTATTGATCAGCGGCCATGAGTCGCTTCTAAGCGTTAATATTTGTTTCAATTACCAGGTAATATTCACCAACGAAGTATCAGGAGGAATTATTGATGCGACGAGGAATTATCTTTCTGCTCTGTGCCGTTTTCATGCTCGGTTTTTCTTTCTCAGCCATGGCGGTAGACATGCCAGTTCCAGACAGTGGCACTGACAGCGATGGCGGCCCTTATACCGATCCAGCTCCCGCTCCAGATCCGGGCCCGGACTCAACTGATTCAGGCGACAGCTGGGACAGCGGCAGCAGCGGTGGCGGTTTTGACTGCGGCGGCGACACAGGCGGCGTTCTTTTTTAATCAGTATCAGGTAAAAGCCCGGTGCGAAAGCACCGGGCTTTTTTCGTCAAAGCAAGGTTGCCATTTTTTGCTTGCCATACACTAAATTGTGCATAAGTTTTATTTGACAAGTCAGGCTGCGCTTTTCATAGAATACAAGTTTACCATAAAAAAGATCGAGGAAATCAGGAATGTCTTCACGCCGCCAGTTGTTGCCTGTTCTGCTTGCCGCTGTTTTTACTTTGCTCGCTTTTAACGGAGTTTTCGCCAGTAATTCGCCTGTAACCGTGGCAGACCCGGCTACTCCTACCATGCGACTGCTCATCGACTCAGGTAATGAACAGTCGATCCTGGCCTACGGCAACAGCAAACCTGTCGAGCTCAAGCTTTTAGATCTTGCGGACAACCCTGTTGTTGGCGGCGTAGTTGATCTGCTTGTGGTTAACCGTCCTTCGGCGGCTAAGACCTTTAAATTGCCGGCAGCAAGCATAAAAAGCAATCCGGTTGGAATAATCAGAATAGACTCTTTCAGCCCGACCGAAGCTGGCAGTTACCGCATAATGGCGCAGTTGCGCGAGAATCCGGCAGTTTTCACTTTCGTTGATTTTGGTGTAAACGAAGAAAACTGGGTCATGTATCTGATTTTTGGCCTGCTGGGCGGTCTTGGCATGTTTCTTTTCGGCATGAATCTTGGTGCCGATGGCCTTCAGAAAATCGCCGGCAAAAAGATGAAGTCGATTCTCGGCACTTTCACTAACAATCGCTACATGGGTGTTCTGACCGGTATTCTGGTGACTACAGTTACCCAGAGCAGTTCAGCTACCACCGTCATGCTCGTGGGCTTCGTCAATGCCTCGCTGATGACCATCAGTCAGACGCTTTCGGTCATTTTTGGTGCCAACATCGGAACCACCATTACAGTCCAGTTGATCGCCTTCGAAATTTCGCACTTCGCACTGCTGATGATCGGCGCCGGCTTCATTCTAAAATTTTCTCGTAACAAAACCGTTGTCTATGCAGGTGACATCATCATGGGTTTCGGTTTTATCTTTTACGGAATGAAGATCATGAGTGTGTCAATGTCTCCTCTGAAGAGCTTCCCGGCCTTCAGAGAAATGCTTTTATCATTCAGCAACTACCCGATCAGCGCCATCATCGGTTCGATGCTCTTTACCGCTCTTATTCAAAGCAGTGGCGCGACAATCGGTCTTGTCGTGGTATTTGCCAGTCAGGGTCTGATCACGCTGCATGCTTCGATTCCGCTCATTCTCGGCGCCCACACCGGTACCTGTATAACCGGCTGGATCGCAGCTCTTGGTGGTTCAGCCGCCGCCAAAAAAACGGCTCTGCTGAATGTCCTCTACAATCTGATCGGCACCATCATCTTTCTACCATTCCTTTATGACTATCTCAGTTTCAGTGATTTAGTGGTCTGGTGCAGCGCACCATTTTCGGCTTCTCCTGCGCGCGAAGTCGCTAACGCCCACATGATTTCGGCAACGCTCAAGATGATCGTCATGTTTCCGTTCTACGACCAGATCATCAAATTGACCCACCTTCTCATACCTGAGGAGACCTCAGAAGAATCGATGCGTTCGGTCAGAACCAAATATCTTTCAGAAAGTCTGCTTAAAACCCCTGAACTGGCGCTGGGAAATGTGGCGCGTGAGATTCTGCGAATGGCCGGCCATGTCGAGTTCATGATGGAGAAGGTGCCGGAAATGATCTCATACGGTCGTGAAGAGACTATTCAGGAAGTGTCGTTCCGCGAAGAAAAGGTCGATACTGCGCAATATGAGATTACCAAATATCTGT
>CAZMWO010000668.1:0-2182 GCA_964569565.1 uncultured bacterium
TGAAAGCGGCATCTTCAAGGGCGATCAGGCGACACCGCCGTTCGAACCCTGCTACCCGCCGGGGGCTCTGATGACCTTTCTGATGAGCGAGATCCTCTGCCACGCCTACTCGCAGATCAATTCGTTCAGCTATCGCAAATCACGCGGGCACCGGCTTGCCGGCCGCCAGCTGAAAAACATCGTCATCACCACGCCATGCGGCATGTCACAGCCGGAACTCGAGCTTTACCGGCTGCGGGTAAAATCGGCTATCGACCTCTATTTTCACGCCACCGGCCGCAGCGAAGGGCAAAAACCTGCCCTGCACCTCGACTTTGACGAGGCCACAGCTGTGCAGCTTACCTATCTGATGGGTGAGATCAAAAACCGTTTTCTCGGCAGCGCTGCCGAAGCGGTGACGATACCCGGTCGCGCGCGCGCAGTCGATGATCTGCAGAAGCGCCAGACTTTCAGACTCGCCAGCATCGACATCGGCGGCGGCACCAGCGACCTGATGATCGCCGAATACGCTCCCGACCCGGCTGATCCAGCGATAATCCGGCAGCGCATGCTGTTCTCTGAAGGGTTCTCGGTCGCCGGTGACGAGGTCGCCAAACGGGTCATCGAAAAGCTCATTCTACGCCGCATTTTTAACTGGGCACAACAGAAAAACCCCAACATATCCTGGGAAGAATTTCAGCTTTTCTTCGGCCCCGGGCGCGGTGGGCGCGACAAGAGATTCCATGACATGAAGGCCGAACTCTGCCGTCAGATATGGATTCCCATGGCACATCGCCACCTCGAATTTGCCGAACTCGACAGCGAAGACCCCGACATGGAACTCAGCTTCGACCGCTTCTTTCCTCGCCGGTTGCCGGGCAGCAACGTGCTCGACTTCTTTGCCGAGAGCATGAAAAAAGATTTCGGCTGCGATATCACTCTGCCCGAAATTCCCTGGGAAATCTCGCGCACCCGCGTAAACGCAGTCATAGCCAACGTTCTCGAAAACATTCTGCGTATCTTTTCTGAGGTCATTGCGCAGTTCGACTGCGATACCCTGATCCTTGGCGGTAAGCCCTCTTCACTGCCGATCATCAGAGAAATGCTGGTCAAGCTGATGCCGGTTCCTTCAGCGCGTATCATCGGCCTCAAGGGCTATTCAGTCGGCAGCTGGTATCCGTTCGCCCAGAAGGGCGGCGGTATATCAGACCCCAAAACCACATGCGTCATGGGCGCAGCTGTGTGGCTGTTTGCCGAAAAGCTCAACAACCTCGACGGCCTCAGTCTGCGCACCGAACGCAGTCTGATCAGTCAGCGCGAATGTTTCATCGGCACCTTCTCACCCGAAGTGATGACACTCGACCGCTGTCTTTTCCCGACGCCGGGCAACGAGCCCGCGATTCTGCAGACCGCGAAATCTGCCATGCTCGGCATTCGCCGCATCGACTCTGATGTCTGCATGGTCAACCCGATCTGGGAAGTTCAGCTCGAGCGTGAGCAGCTGCGCAGTACAGGCCCGTTCGAAATCTCGCTGCAACAGGATCCGCAGCACCGGGAATGTCTTAAAATAGCTGGCCTGAAAGATGAAAAGGGCAGCAAGGTCTCGGCCAACGCAGCCAGTCTGCGTCTGCGCACCATGATCACCGACCAGTACTGGCTCGACACCGGCAGCTTCGACCTCTGATGACTGCCAGCACGAGGAGAGATAAATGAGCGAAAGCAACGAACTGTTTCCGTTTCCGGCCATGGGTGAACCTGCGTCAAAAAAGGATTCGTCAGCCAGCAGCGAGCTGCCGGCTTTTCCCGGTTCAGAAGATCACAAGAACGAAGAGCCGCCTTTGAGCAGCGATGAACTGCGCCAGATCAGGCGCCTGCTGGCCAACAGTGAAAGTCGGCCTGAAACAGCAAAAAAATCTGAAACAGAGCTGCCACCGATGCCTCTGCCCAACACAGTCGCCGCCGCGGTTCAGGCTGAAACAGTATCTCCCAATGCTTTTCAGCAACAGCTGACAGCGCATTGGGAAAGCCTGCAACTGACAGAAGCATTCGAAGCAGAAGCCAGAAAACAGTTCTGTGACATACTCAAAACCATAAGCGACAATCGTGTTCTGATCAAGGTCTGGGGCGCGACAAATGCTTTATTGCCGATAAAAAGCAATCTGCGCCATGGCACGCCCGACCAGAAGCTTTTCGCGCTGATCGC
>CAZMWO010000669.1:0-2180 GCA_964569565.1 uncultured bacterium
CGTAGTGAATGAGGCTGTGTCGGTGGTGCCATTGAAGTTTGTGATATCACCACTGAGCAGAGCATCGCCTTCAAAGGTGTCGATCGGTTCAGTCAGAGTTGTATCGGCAACTCGACCTTTATAGTAAGAATAATAAAAGTCGGAAGGAAGCTCTTTGAATTTGAGTAAAGCGATGTTAGCGATGCCTTCGCCGAGAATATCTATTTGTGCTCGTAAGAGTAGATCTGGGTTGACGACAGTTGACTGTGAAATGCTTTTCATATACGTCACGCCAAATATCAGCAGGGCCATGGCCAGTGCTAACACCAGAACAATTGCGATACCTCTGGAGTTTCGTGCTTTTCGCATCACTCCTCCATTCTTGATAAAAACGTCGTCATTTGTATGCTTCGCTGTAGATCGTTCTCTGGTTCATTCCAGGTGATGGTTCCCACTACTTTTTTGACGCGAAAAGCTTTTGCAACAGACGAATTATCGAATACGAGATCATGGGTGTTGTCATCAAATACCCAGGTTGATGTGTCAGAAGCGACAAATGTCGGCTGGTCTATTTTGACAGGCCTGTAAGAAAAAGTGACGGATTCGCCGGTAACCGACAGAGAGATATCGTAATTTGCCGTAGTTGAAGCAATGGTGCCGAGTGGAAGGGTAAAGGTACCAATATCTACGGGTGTGTTCAGAGTGCCAAACGGGATATTGTTGTAACCGGCTGCCAGCGTCTGATACATGACTCCTTCAAGAAGCTGAATCGCTGTCAGATTACGGAAGTCTTTACTGGTTCCTCGATGCCCAAAGCCAATCACTGCCGCAATAGGTATCATCGCAACTGCCAACAAAACGGTTGCCATGATTACCTCAAGCAAGGATGTTGCCCTTTTAGTATTCAAGAATTTTGTCATCAATAGCTTCCCCTCATTGACCATTTTACTACTTACGGAATTCATGTCAACATTTTGTGCCAGCTTGTTTACCTGAAAATGTGGCATAATTGCTAAGATCGTTTTTCTAATGCTAGAATTCAAAGTCATTATACTATCTGAATAATGAATTCTATTTGCATCTGGGAGGGGCTAATGCCGGTAACCGGTCAGTATCGACCGAAATTTGCCTGCTTTTTTTTCCCAGTGACGTTTGTCGCTTTTTTGGCCGCCATCATTGCATTTGTCTGGCTGGTTATCGGCGGCGGTCTCAATGCTCTGATCATGCTGATTGTAACTTTATCGGTAATGCTGATAGTTGGCTGGGCTGGTCTCAGACTGAACACCAGTTATGAATTCGACAGTGAAAATGCGCAGGTTGTCCACAGCATCAGTCTGGGCAGCCGCCAGCGGAAAAGTCCACTCTGTCGCTTCGACGAAGTGGCAGCCTTTACCGTAAAAGGAATCCACAATCGCGCACGCATACAGACCTGGTGGGAATACCAGGTCTGTATGCTGCTTAAATCAGGCCGCCTGCTCGCAATCGCCGAACCCAGCCCCAAGTCAGTATTCGAAAGCAACCGCCTCGCCGAAAAATTCGCAAAACTGGTTGGCTGTGAGTATTTTCCCGGTGAACATCAGAAAACCATCGAAGTTGCCCTGGCCGGCGAACACCCGGTTTTCGAATACCGCGACTGGAGCTGGGGCGATGTCGTCAGCGAATTCGGCCTGGCGACAATCGCCTCACTCATCTTTTTCGCCGCCATAGTCGCTTTCATCGTGGCTATGGTAGTTATTTTGAGCTAGCTTTCAAACCTTGCGGTAGCCGAGTAGAACGTCGGCGAGCTGACCGGTTGAGCCATCTTCGCGCTCGAAACTGCCGTTGAGTATCAGAGAGTTGCCATTGATGTCGGCGTTTGCGCGCATGAAGTCAAGGTTAAGCGCTTTGATGCCGAGCTCAGGCAATGTCTGCAATTCTTTTTTCTCTATTTTGCCATCACCATTGAGGTCGCGATAGAGCTTGAGCGCCTTGAATACCGGGTCAAGAAAGTTAATTTTGCTGTCGCCGTTACTGTCATATTTGGCCAGCTCGGCAAAGCCATGCTCGGCACCGTTCTGGTCGCCGAAAAGCTCGCTGCCGTTGTCGATAACCCCGTTGCCGTTTTTGTCATAAACCAGCATTGCGGTGTTGCCGCGAACCCATGCCGTGCTGTCGAGTTTTCCATCGGCAGTAATATCAAACATCGCACCTTTGCCGGCTTC
>CAZMWO010000670.1:0-2174 GCA_964569565.1 uncultured bacterium
TTTTGACCGTTCCGGCAGTGCCGACCGGCATGAAAACCGGGGTTTTGATCTGTCCGCGACGGGTTGTAATTACACCGGCCCGTCCGAGACACTCCTGTGATTTGTGTTCGAGAGTAAAGGTAAATTCTGGGTTATTCATAGTAGTAACATCGAGTCACCGAAGCTGTAAAACCGGTATTCCTTTGCTATGGCTTCCTGATATAGTTCAAGCACTTTTTCGCGGCCGCAGAAAGCTGCAACCAGCACGATCAGAGTTGAACGCGGCAGATGAAAGTTAGTGATAAAACAGTCTATCGCGCGAAACCGGTAACCCGGAGTTATGAAGCAATCAGTCGATTGCCAGCCGGTTTTCAGTTCGCCCGCTTCGTTCAAAGCAGATTCGAGAGTGCGCACGCTGGTGGTGCCGCAGGCCCAGATGCGGCCGCCATTCTGCCGCGTCTGTCGAAAAAGATCAGCCGTCTGTTCCGGGACATAAAAGATTTCTTCATGCATGCGATGTTCGGCAATGCTGTCGGCTTCGATCGGTTTGAACGTACCCAGCCCGACATGCAGCACAACCTCTGCAACTTTTACCTGCTTTGCTGCCAGGGCCGCAAAAACCTGGTCATCAAAATGTAACCCGGCCGTTGGTGCTGCGATTGATCCTTCGACCGACGAATACACGGTCTGATAGCGATCCGGCGTGCTTTCACGCGAAGTTATGTAAGGCGGCAGAGGCATTTCGCCAAACTCGCGAAAAACCGGCAGAATGTCTTCGCCATCTTTCGCCTGCAATACGCGCAAGCCTGAATCAAGCACCTCAACAACTTCGACAACGCGGCCGCCGGGGAGTTTGTGCTGGCGCCCCGGCCTGAACTTGCGTCCCGGGCGGACCATCGCCTCAAAACGATGATTCTCGCGTTGTCTGACGAACAAAATCTCGTAACCACCATGTTCGCCGGATATCGTGAAAATACGGGCCGGAATAACTCGCGAACTATTGATTATCAGCAGATCGCCCGCGGCAAAATATTCGACAATATCAGCAAACTGGCGATGCTCAACCCGGTCCTTGCCACGATCGTATACCAGCAGGCGCGAACCGGAACGCCTTGCTGCTGGCGTCTGAGCAATCAAACGTTCAGGCAGTTCAAAGTCAAACAGATCAGTCTTCATCGGGCTTTTCCGTGACTGAGGCGATATCTGGCTCAACCGGAGTGGTAAAGCTTGCGACCAGTTCGACCGCTGCCAGGTCAGAAAAATGACTGGCGCCTATTTCCATGGCCTTGTCGCGATATGGCAGAAAATAGCTGATCTTGTCGATATAACGCGCCTCGCCTGGAAGCGAAGCATTCTGAAACTTGACCTGGTAGCTTTCAAAACCTTTTACCAGAGTAAACAACTCTGGTAGTGAAAAATCTGTTTTGACATGGTCAAAAGCCTCGCCGATTATCTGCGGCAGTTTGACTACCGTTGCCGGCTGCATAAGCATTTCAAGCAGCGCCTTGATGAACTGCTGCTGTCTCCTGATGCGACCGAGATCGGCAGCCGCATCGGCGCGAAAGCGCACATAATTTAGCGCCTGCCGGCCATCCAGACGGTGTTTTCCAGGGTCGAAATGAATATGCACCTTGCCCCAGTTGTCGTCGTAGTGCATCGGCTTGTCAATTTCGATCTCGACTCCGCCGACAGCGTCTATCACATTGATAAACCCCTGAAAATCCACTTCAACATAACGGCTGATCTGAATATTGAGAAGGTCTTCAAGCAGCGAACGCAACACATTCTGACCGTAACGCGGCAGAATCTCGTTGATCTTGCGGGCACGGCCGCTGATGAGCACTCTGGTATCCCGCGGAACCGACAGCATGCTGACACGTGCCTTGGCCGGGTTGATGCCAAGAACGAACATGGTATCGGCACGGTGCGTGCCATCAACCGAATCGACACCAAGAACCAGCACGTTGATATTGCCGATTCGCCGGTAACTGCCGGTTTCCATCTGCACTTCCGTCCAGTTTGCGCCGGCCGGAGCCGAAATACTGCTGAACAACCACCTGTTGATAACTCCCACGAAAAATATCAGCGAAAGCACAATAAAAGAGAGTTCGAACATGAAACCGCCTGCCCGCAACAGGTGACGGCGTGACAAACTGCTATGGTTTTGACTGAGATTATTCATGACGGTGTTATCT
>CAZMWO010000671.1:0-2173 GCA_964569565.1 uncultured bacterium
CACGCCCGGTGAAGATGCGCAGAATCCATCAGAAGTGCTGCTGGGAAAAGGGCCGGCACTGTCGGTTGGCAGTCCGGTAAACCGCCGCGTCAACGAGCTGCTTGAGAAAGCTGCGAAGAAACACAAAATTCCTTATCAGCTTGAGCTCACTCCGGCCCGCACCTGTACAGATGCTGACAAAATAATGTTCACCGGCATCGGTGTGCCAGTCGCTCTGGTTTCGCTGCCACTGCGCTACATGCATTCGCCGATCGAGATGGCCTCGATGAAAGATATCGACGCCGTGATCGATCTGCTGAGCGCTACCATCGCCAGCCTCACCGGCAAAGAAGACCTGCGCCCGACCAAACCATAAAAACGAGCCTGCAATCAGCCTTTATCTGGGCGGAAATACTTCTTCGTAACCTTCGAGCAGTTCGGGATCTTTAGGATAAAGAACCGAGCGCAGACCGTTAAGGTGCCGGGGAGCACCGCCCTGGCTGGCTTTGGCGTATACCTCGTCTTCGTCTTCGACCCAGGCGCCGCCGATTACATCGACGCCAAAATCGAACAATGCTGAGCTCATCGGCACCGAAGGCCCGACTACAATGATCTTTGCTCCCGGTTTCTTGAGAGCGAGCAGACCCTCGATGGTATCGTTGAGACAGGTAACCCCGGTCATGGCGACGACATCAGCCTGCGGAATAATATTTACCGCTTCGCCGGCATGCAGATCGCCTTCCTGCGGGCGCTTCTCGATAATATGAAAAGCCGAGGCAACTTCTTTAATGCGCTCAGTATGTGGGAAATGTCCGACCACGGCCACGCGCCTGCCGACACCAAGCTGTGCCGCCAGTTCGAGGGCATTTCCGGTAAAATACTTTTTGCCGGCAAGCGGCAGGGCGCTGTTAAGCGCAGCCATCGCAAACGATCGCTCAATTCCCTGCAATGAATCGGTCCAGCTCAAAACCTTTGCCAACCCCAGCGTTTCGACTTCGCCCATATGTGAAACCGGCAGATGAACTTTGTATTCGAAAACCCGCTCATCGCTGAGAGTCATGCTGATACCAAGTCGTTTCGATTTGGCCGTAGTTATAAAGGCGAAGGTCGAAACCTTCTGCAGTGGCAGATCGTAAAATTCGGCCGGGATTGTGGCCTTTACAGCTTCAAGTATCAGTGACATGACCCCTCCTTTGGCGCATTCTCGTCAATATTGACCGGAAATATACAACAGTCGGCGCCACTTGCACCAGAGTAATTCCATTTAGTGCTCCAGCGCAAGTCTTTTTGTGGCATATGCAAATAACAGGCAGTTTACGAGCAGTATTTTAATTGACAGGCAAAAGAAACCGGTTTAACATAAAATAGGTTTATAAAGTAGTGCTAAGTATCATCAGAGACGATTCCGTGTCTGAAAAAAGTTTAATCATGCTGAATAATTTTATATCTTTCATCGATGCCGGCGGGCCGGTTATGTACCCCCTGACACTGCTGGGTATTCTGATATTCGTATTGGGCATCTATCAGATAGTCTGGCTCGGCATCTGGACCCTGAAATCCGATCTCTACGCCTGCGCCGGCGCTCCGATGTGGGCAAAGAAAGCGATCGCGCTGGCCCGTCACCAGACCGCTTTTTCCGGCCTGACTGTTCTTGAATCCATCGAACTCTGCTTTTCACGCATGGAAGATTGCCTGACCAGAAGAGTGCCTGCCATGCGTTTCATGGCCCAGATCAGCACCCTGCTCGGCTTTCTCGGCACGGTAACCGGCATGGTCAGGGTTTTCAACACGGTTTCGCAACTCGGCACCGTCACGCCTGCCGACCTCGCCGGCGGCATTCACGAGGCCCTTTTCACCACGGTGTACGGACTGATACTCGCTATTATCGCCTGGGGCCTGACCTATTGTATCGAAGCCCTTTCGCGCCGCCATCTGCGACATCTTGAACTGCTCGTCATCAACGAACTCGAAAAAACGACGGGCAGCCTGCCGGGAGTTACCGATGCGCCTCAGCCGGAGAAATAACCGCGAAACCTTCGCCCTGGATCTGACCACCTGCTCAGATATCATCTTCACTCTGCTTATTTTCTATATTCTTACACAGAGCTTCGTAGTGCAGGTGCCAGTTGATCTGCCGCGCCTCGAATCAGAAGTGCAGAACATTTCGAGCACAGCTCAGCGAATAGAGATCGCC
>CAZMWO010000672.1:0-1550 GCA_964569565.1 uncultured bacterium
TCATCAAGCTGCTCATCATTCTGGTGATGATCGTCGGCACTTTGCTGGTAACCATTGCGCAAACCGAGTATGGCGCCGGCACAGTATTCGCTACGCTTGCCGAAAACTTTATGCGACTGTTGAAGTGAGGTAGACAAAGATGCTTTTTATTAAAAGAACATTACCACTCATAATTACGTTTTTTACCGGGATCATCATGATAATCGCTTTTTTCAGCGGCCCGGCGCTGCCTTCGATAAAGGCTCTCGAAGATACTTTTCCGAAGTGGATTCAGGTTATCATGTCTTTTACCATGCTGCTTGGCGCGTTCAGCCTGTTGCGCATCAATCTCAACAAGATTTCGCGCAAGGTTGACGGCTGGGGTTACAGCCTGACGCTGGTCGCTGGCTTTCTGACCATGGCCGTGCTCGGCTTTCTTTCAGGCAGCTGGCCGATGTTTGAGCGCGATATCAAGATCGGTGAAAAATATTACCTGCTAGCCGAGAACAGCATGTCAGACCGTCTGGTGACCGTTGTCGGTTCTTCGGTCGACGAAGAAGGGAACCCGGTCGTCGATGTTACTGCTGACCCGATACCCGGTCAGCCTGACTCAGCGCCGGTTTCTGAACGCGCGCCGGTTTATCGCCTCAAGGGCAAATTTATGGCCTGGATCAACAGTTTCCAGCAGGTGCTTTTTCAGGGTGTGTTCAAGGCCGCGCAGGCTACGATGTTCTCGCTGCTTGCTTTCTTCGTGGCGTCGGCATCGTTTCGCGCTTTCAGAGTCAAGTCGAAAGAAGCCGGTCTGCTCATGGGTGCCGCCTTTATCGTTATGCTCGGCAACGTGCCGATCGGCAACCTTGTCAGCCGCCTGCTTTCTTATATTCCGCTGATCGGGCCATATCTCGATATCGCCATGATCAAGGAATGGATTCTGGCTTACCCGAGTTCAGCCGCCCAGAGCGCAATTCTGGTTGGCGCCATGCTTGGTTACATATCGGCTTCAATGAAGATCATCTTCGGGGTAGAACGCTCACACCTCGGTGGCGAAGGCTAAGGAGACAAATATGGATTTCTTCATCAAACTCAAAAACCTTGACCGTCGCTGGGTGTTCCTGTTTGTAGCCGCTTCTGTTGTGCTGCCGATGATCTTCAAGTTTGATTTCCCGGTCTTTCCGGGCAAATCGGTAACCGGCCTGCACGCATTTGTCGAAAAACTACCGGAAGGCACCAGATGCTTTCTTTCTTTTGATTACGATCCGGCTTCTGAACCTGAACTCGGGCCATCGGCAATCGCCATTCTGGCTCACATGTTCAGAAGGGGTATAAAGCCCCTTTGTGGTGGTAACTGGCCGCTAGGTGGCGAGATGGCTGAAGCCGCTCTTGACAAAGCTACCAAGATATACATGTCCACTTATGATGAAATGAAAGCTGCCGGCAAGCTGGCGCCAGGCTGCAAGCCAACCCTGGTAAAGGGCGAAGACTATGTTAATCTTGGCTACAAGCCGGGCGCAATCATTCATGTTAAAGCGCTGGTTACCGATTTCATGGGGCCGTATCCGTCTGACCGCGAT
>CAZMWO010000672.1:1560-2171 GCA_964569565.1 uncultured bacterium
GTAACTCGACCAAGGAAATGGCCGTTTTCAAAAATCCTGACGGTCGCAAGTTCGAGATGAGCGATGTTGGAATCATCATCAGCTTTACTGCTGGCACCGGCGGTATCGAATCGTTCATCAACGTGGCCGGCGATCACAAACGTCCGATGGCGGCCGGCTGCACTTCAGTAAATATTCCGCGTTTCATCACCTATCTGCAGACTGGTCAGCTGGTCGGCATGACTGGTGGATTACCCGGCGCTGCCGAGTATGAAAAGCTGATCGACTACATGGGCAAAGGTCGCGAGGGCATGGCTCCGCAGTCTATCGCACATCTGGTTATCATGCTGTTCATCATCGTGGGCAATATTGCGTTCATTGCCGAGCAGAGAGCCGCCAAGCGGAAAAAGGCCTGAGGAGGTAATACACCATGACAACAATTACGCTTTCAATCTGGGTTGGTGCATTCATCACCCTGTGCTGTTTCAGCTTTCTGATCAAGGATAACCCGTTCTATCGTTTTGCCGAACATCTGTTCGTCGGCGTTTCGGCTGGTTATTACTTTTCGCTGATTTCTTTCCATCAGGTTCTCAAGCCGAACCTGCTGGCCAAAATCATGCCGGCATATTTCG
>CAZMWO010000673.1:0-2170 GCA_964569565.1 uncultured bacterium
TTCATTTGCCCCGAATCGCGATATGATTCATAACGACCGCCAGATTCGCGAAAACCAAAGCCAGGTTCAGCAACAACCACAGCTGCGGGTAATCTGACAATAAACCCTGCCGGCGACCAGCTTAAAAAATCTCAGTTTTTGTCTTTGTCATCGCCGGAAATTGGCGGAAACGGCTGCGAGGAAGGTTTTTCGGAGTCACTGCTGTTGACCGGCGGATATGGCTGGCTTTCAAGTTTCTTTTCTTCTTTGATTTCGTGGGCGGCCATCGGTGGATAAGGCTGACCTTCGAGCTCATGCAAAATTTCAGCGGGATCCTTTACTTCGGTACCGTCGTCGACCAGAATCATGTCATCGGTGTCTTCAACCTTTTCAAAATACTGGAAAAGTTTGCGGTCAAAAGCTTTCAGAAAGGCTTCGACACAGATCGGATCAAACTGCTTGCCAGAAAACTTCTTGAGTTCGCCGACGGCGGTTTTTACGGTAAGGCCTTTGCGATAAGGGCGATTGGTGGTCATCGCATCAAAGGCATCGGCAACACAGATTATACGACCGGCAAGCGGTATGTCTTCGCCTGTAAGATGGTCAGGGTAGCCCCTGCCATCGTAATATTCATGGTGATGCAGCACGCCGGGAATTTTGTCGGCAAGGAAATCAACCGGGCGAAGAATTTTGGCTCCGATTGCTGGATGCTTCTTGATAATGGCGTATTCTTCGTCGGTCAGGCGACCGGGTTTTCGAATGATACTGTCTTTGATGCCTATTTTGCCAACATCGTGCAGCAGGCCGGCATAGCGGATATCTTCGATTTCCTTGGGGGACAGATTCATTTCTTCGGCTATAGCAACCGAATACTGGGTAACACGCCGCGAATGGCCCTGTGTATAAGGGTCTTTGGCATCGATTGCAGTAGCGAGAACTTCGATGGTAGAGAGATAAACCTTTTGAATGTTCTCATAAAGCCTGGCATTCTCAATAGAGGATACGGCCTGATTAGCCATATTTTCGAGCATTTCGAGGTCATGGTCGTTAAACGGAATCGTGCCGGTACGGTTAAGCACCTGCAATACTCCGATAACCCGATCTTTAAGGCGCATCGGCACGCAGATCATCGAGCGTGTAACAAAGCCCGACTTCTTATCGGCACCCTTGAAAAATCTCGGATCTTTTTCGGTATCAGGAACAATGATCGGCTTGTTGTTCTGGGCGCACCAGCCGGCGAGGCCGGTACCCATGGGCAGTCTGATTTCCTGCAGCTTGGCGCCGACATTTGGATCGCCCGACACGATGTGAAAATACAACTCGTGCGTCTGCTCATCGATCAGATAAACCGTCGAAGTTTCGCAACGCATAACCTTGGTAGCAGTGCTCATAATCTTGGTCAGCAGTTCGCGCAGGTCGAGTGTCGAGCTGACTACCCGGCCAACTTCGAGCAGGGCGCCCATTTCTTCCATGCGCAGCTGAACAAGCTCAACTTCAAGAAAGGTATTTATCGAAGTAGTTGCCAGATCACGAAACGCCGACGCAGCGCCAGAGAGTACCCCTTCATATTCAGGCATTACCAGCATGCCAAGAACATCGTCGTCTGACCCGAGGGGTGTCAGAATATAGGTTTCGCCATCTTCGTCAGCGATCGTTTGTGAGACTATTTTGCTACGGCCAAGTTTTTCACGGGTAAAGGCAACGCAGTGGCAACCCAGGCTCTGGTCGCTGAATCCATCATTGAATCTTATTCGAGTCAGCTGAGCTGAAGGGTCATAAAAAATAACGCCCAGCCCGGGTTTACCGAAAAGATCTTTGGAGGTGCGGCTGAGCACACGCAGAATGCTGTCGGTATTCTTTCCATATGAAAGAATCTGCTTCTGCGCTTCATACAGCAACTGCTGATGTGATGCTGTCAATGTTTCAGCCACTTTAGCCCGTTAACTCCTTATGATTTTTTTAAACAATCAGCAATGTGGAACGATCTGTCAAAATTCAAATGTATCAATCTTAAACTTCAGTGCTTTTCCATTGGTGTCAAGCCACAATAATGTACAATCGCAGTGCCAGGCTCCCCAGCCGGGCTGAGGTGATACCGGCAACTTTTCAATTTTACGTTTCCACCAGATATCCGGTGCAAGCCCGCCGATCGAACCACGACAGGCAGCATTTCCCACTTCCGGCTGGTAAA
>CAZMWO010000674.1:0-2162 GCA_964569565.1 uncultured bacterium
TTATCATCTTGCAAAATTCACAGCATGAGGGTAACTGAATGAATAACAGCAAACACATTGCCTGGCCGGCTATTGCGCAACAGAAACACATTGCCTGGTGGCAGGGTGACAACGAGCAGCTGCACGCTGACAATGAAAACACCGCCCGGATTCTTGCCGAATCCGGCAAACCTGTATGCGTAGTTCTCAAAGACGGGCAGCTTTTCTTCACCAACAGCGGCAACCTGTCGTTCGATCTCAATACCAGACCGGTAAAGAGTCTGCCACTGCTGGCAATGCTGCCCCCCTGCCCGCTCGATCAGCTTGGCGACAGCTCGTTCTGTAACGAACACGGGCTGCGTTACCCATACGTTGGTGGCTCTATGGCGCATGGTATCAGTTCACCCGAAATCGCCATCGCACTCGGCCAGCACGGCATGATTGGCTTTATCGGCGCCGCCGGTGACTCTCCAGAGAAGGTGGAGAAGGCAATTCTGCGCATGAAAAGCCTGCCTGAACCGGTGCCCTTTGGCTTTAACCTTATTAACAGCCCAAATGAAAGAGGCCTGGAAGACGCTATTGTCGACCTCTACCTCAAACATGAGGTCAGACTCATAGAAGCTTCGGCATTCCTGGCGATGTCGCTGCCGCTGGTGCGCTACCGGGTTGCCGGCATACATCAGGATGCCAACGGTCGCATAGTTACCCCGAACAAGATTATTGCCAAAGTCAGCCGTGTCGAAGTGGCCTCCAAATTCTTCGCGCCACCGCCCGAAAAAATGCTCAAACAGCTGGTTGACTCAGGTGTTATTACTGAAGCTCAGGCACAGTTGGCCGCCCGCATACCCGTTGCCCAGGACCTCACTTCTGAAGCTGATTCTGGCGGGCACACCGATAACCGCCCGGCAGTCTCTCTGCACCCGACCATGGTCGCTCTAAAAAACCGTCTGCAGCAGGAATACAACTACGAAATGCCTCTGCGCGTCGGTTTCGGTGGTGGCATCGGCACCCCGGCTTCAGCCGCCGCCTGCTTTGCCATGGGTGCTGCCTATATAGTGGTCGGTTCGGTGCACCAGGCCTGCAATGAATCGGGTACTTCCGATGCGGCGCGGGCGATGCTCGCCGGAGCCGGTCAGGCCGATGTCGCTATGGCTCCGGCCGGTGACATGTTCGAAATGGGAGTAACCGTGCAGGTTCTAAAACGCGGCACCATGTTTGCCATGCGCGCCCAGAAGCTTTACGAAATTTATCGAAAATACGACAGCATTGCCGCGATTCCGCCGGCAGAGCGGCAGACTCTCGAAAAAACCGTCTTTCAGGACACCCTCGACAACATCTGGGCGATGACTGCCGACTTCTTCAGGCAGCGCGACCCTTCACAGCTCGAAAAGGCCGAAAAAGATCCACATCACAAGATGGCCCTCGTCTTCAGGTGGTATCTCGGCAAATCGCCGCGCTGGGCTGTGGGCGGCGAAGAAGCCCGCAAGGTCGATTATCAGATCTGGTGCGGTGCCGCCATGGGCGCCTTCAATGAATGGGCGAAGGGCAGCTTTTTCGAAGACCAGAAAAACCGCAAGGTCGTTGATGTCGCGATGAACCTGCTGCACGGCGCCGCCCTTGAGCTGCGCCTCAGCCAGCTGCGCAGCCAGGGCATCATTCTCTGCCCCGAATTGAACCGGGTTACCCCACGCCCGCTCGATCAGATCGAACGCCTTGCTCACGCCGGCTGATACAGATCCCGATTTCAGACAGAAGCGCGCCGACATCTGGGTGATCGATGTCGGGGAATTCGCCGCCGACAGCGAGCTGTTGCGCAGCTTTCTGCTGCCCGACGAGCTTGAGCGCCATGCCCGCTTCGCCAGTCGCCAGACCGCGGCCACCTGGCTGGCGGCTCGTGCTGGTCTGCGTTTTCTGCTCGGACGCTATCTCGACGAAAACGTGCGCTCGCTGATCATCAATACCGGGTCAAACGGCAAACCCTTTGTCGAAAACCACTTTCAGCTATGCTTCAATATCAGCCACAGCGGGAGTATTGCGGTAATCGCAATTACCGATCGTGACGTCGGCATCGACGTCGAGCATCTCGATCGGCACGTAGATACTGCCGCCGTTCTGCGTCGTTTCTTTTCTCCGTCCGAGCAGGCAAGCCATGCACAATTCCAGCCGGCCGACCCGCGCTGCAC
>CAZMWO010000675.1:0-2159 GCA_964569565.1 uncultured bacterium
GTAAGGGTTTCTGGATTCATGTTGAAGGTTCCTTTCTGGTTGTGGTTCAGATGTCGAGGACTTTATGAGTGGGCATGTTCTGGACGATGGAAATGGCGCGGGCCATGAAGCGCGGCGGCAGAACGAAGGTGGCGCCGGTGCAGCGCCCTTTGACCTTTTTGAGGCCGGGTTTGAGGTCTTTCAGAATGACATAGTCACTGATGTAGGCGAGCGCCATGTTGCCGTCCTGGCGGACGGTGTTCATGTGAATTATCTCAGGTGAAATGTAAAGCAGATACTGACCTTTTGCCGTTTTGAACAGTCTGCAGGTGACGCTTTCTGGAATCAGCCAGTCGCCGTCCTGGCCGGCGCTTCGCGGTGGCGGCTCTGATTTGAAGGCGTCGGCAAAGAATTCCTTGTCGAAAAACAGCAGGGGAGCATCTTTTACCGGCGCATAAGTCATCAGTCTTTCATTGGTCATTTCGTTTTCCATCTGTTCGCCGAACAGCAGGTCGGCGCGCGTATTCTTGTGTTCATAGCTATAGATTTCTCTGCCGTAGAAAGTTATCAGTTCTATTTTCAGGGGACTGGCGGCATAGGCGAGCACGTCTTCGATCGCCTCGTCGTATAGGCGCTCGTATTCTTCGGTGTCGTAGTCGGGCTCCGGGTAGGCCTCGTCGAAGGCTGCGCGTAAATCTTTTTCGAAACAGCTGCACCTGATGTCGAGATCGAGGCCGGCACCTACCTGAAGTTTCTGAATTTCGAATGTCTCATGACGGTTTACCTCGATATATGAGCTGAGAGCTTTTATTACGGTATTACTGAGACTTTCGCCGGAAACACTGGTGGCTTTTTCGAGAATTTCGAGATCTTCACTTTTTACATAAAGCATTTTTTGCGGTGCCATTTTTTTCTCCTTTTTATTTCGCATTTTTTGCGCGATTTCATTTTATATATACCTAAATTATAAACAGCCGTCAAGTTCTTTTTTAATGCTAGTTTTGAGTCTGTACTAATGAAAAAAAATAGTCCTAGGACTAAGAAAAAATTATGTAGTTCTAGAACTAAAATTTGAAATAAATAGTACTAAATTCGATAAAAATAGTACGAAAAAATTAGTACTGAGAATTCAATGCTAATTTTTCAGTAATAATCAGGTCAGAAGTTCCGATTTGGCAAGCCGACGCTTGTCAACAGGTTGTCGGCATATCGGCAATTCCCGGCCAAGCTTCGATGTCGGCAGAATAAGATGATCGATGCTGCTTCTTGAGAGTTTGCTTTTGCTTGAAGATTGGATTCTGCGACTTCGCTCGCTACGCTCAGAATGACCGAACATGGGTGTGTCCGCCATGTGTGGCTCTTCGCGAAGCAGGGTGCGAAGAAGAAAGTCTCAAGATCCAGGTCAGGCCTCTAGCCGGGAACTGCGGAGACTATATTGAGCCTTGACAACATGTGCTTACGTAAGCATACTTATGTAAGAAGGAGAATTTCCATGGACAAGATTATTTCTGCCCGTATCGATGATGCGGTTGACCGCAAGATTCTCGAACTTGCGCATAAGTTGAAGACTTCCAAGAAGGCGGTTATCGAGCGCGCGATCAACCTTCTCTGGAAGCGCACCACCGAACAGGAAAAGACCGATGTTTTTTCCGATACCAGTGGTGCCTGGCAGCGTGATGAAAGTTCCGCCGATACTGTTGCGCGGATTCGTGGCGAGGTCAATAAATCAATGCGAAGGCATCAGCGATGAGAGCTTACATCGATTCTGACATATTGATATGGCACCTGCGCGGCGAAAAGAAGGCGACGAATTTTCTGAGAAAGCTGGCCGGTTCTGGCGAATATGAGCTCTGGGTCGGAGCTTTGCAGAGAGGTGAGATACTTTTTTTCATGCGGCCCGAAGAAGAGCAGGCCACAGAACTGTTTTTATCGCAGTTCAAAACCGCCCCTGTCGATCAGGCCATAATAGATGCTGCCGGTCGGCTGTTCAGAAAATGGAACCCCAGTCATGGCATCGACTTCAACGATGCGATTCTGGCAGCAACGGCAGCAGAGAGCGGCGGCCATATCTTCACCTTGAACCGCAAGCATTACCCCATGCCCGATATAGTCATCAAGCCGGCCTGGAACTGAGCGTAAAAAAAACTGGCGCGAACTGCGGGCTAGAATTTATCTAACAA
>CAZMWO010000676.1:0-2158 GCA_964569565.1 uncultured bacterium
TCCGTCTCACAAGTATTGCCCACAGGGATATCAAGCTCAGTGTCGATTTTAAGCATGACTTTGTCATGCTTCTGGAAGAAAAACAGAAAGCAGCAAAAGAATATTTCAAATTCACCTTCACTGAAGAAGCAAAAACCTTCCGAACTTCTATTTTTGCAAAGTCAGGAATAGTTTCGCCGACAGCTTTTAAACTGGATCCCGGCAGGCCGACAAAAGAAAACTGTCTAACCCGTACCGGGCCTAATCTGCCAAAAGCTTTTAAACTTGCAGATGTAATGATCGACCACTTCTTTGCGCCGACTGTTTATAAACTGGCTCATATAAACAGTTTCAGCACAGAGAGAAGTTCACGCCTGTATTGCTTCAACCATCCGACAGTCTTCAGAAACTGTTATGTCGAGCCGGTGTTCGAACCGATGAAAAAATCTCTGCCCCTGTCGCGCGCAGAGATCGTTCATAAATTTGCAGCGGCAGGTCATGACTACCACCATCTCGCTTATCGAAAAAGCAGATCTTTGCCGACCTTGCGTGACCAGATACTGAAAACACTGTATGTACCGGAACAACTTAAAAGCTACCGGGATATCAGTAATATTCAGGCCACCAGAACCGATCTGCTGCTTGACCAGCGCCTGAAATCGCAGAAGTTTTCTCCTTATAAGCCGGGCATTACCGAAATCAGAACTATTCTCGGCCGCCCGCCTTCTCTCAGCCATCTGCCACAGGAAAAGCTGCTGATGCCGACTGTTGGGATAAGCCACCGAAGGCTGGTCTATCGACAGTTATCATGCCGCAAACAGCCCGAAAAGTTCTCGTCCGCAACGGCCCCGCACCTGATTCAGATCATTACCGGCCAACGACAGACAGAGCGCATGTCGGCAGGAAAGTCCTACAAATCTGACAGCCTGCATATAGCTCATACAAATACTGTTTTTACAGTAGACACCCCTGAGCTTTATACTCTTTCGATCAGAATAGGCAGTCGCAAGGTCTATCACTCTGTCAGCGCAAGCTTAAAAGACAGGATTGATATCAATACCATGATAGAAACTATAAATTTCGATTATCAGCACGTTTACTCAGAGAATTTTGTCGAGCCCATTTTCCGCAGCAAATTCCCGGCTTTTGCTGATTGCCCGCTGCGAACACGTAAGATCGAACTGCCCGGCTGTCTCGCTTTTCCGCTGCTGGCTGCCGAACGAGAGGCTCTCGACCACGAAAGCGCAATTGTATTCAAGTTTGTCGGCCACTTCACGGCTGATTATGGCCGCCGGCCTCCGGCGATTAAACCTTTATATGACAAACTTCTGCTGGCTAGACAATCACTGCCGAAATCAGCGTCAAAAACATGGAAGCATATCGAAAGCGCACGAAAGCATTTCCGACCGCTTTTGCCGGATGCAATTGAAACACTTTACCGTCACCTGCTCTGGTCATTTGTCGCCAGAAGAAAACAGTCTGTGCCCTACATCGACAGATCTCTCATCCTCGTTGAAAACTCGGGCAGCCGTTTTGTCACAGGCGAAACAAGACCGGAAAGCACGGTAAGTTTTCGCGATAAAGGTCTGTCGCCCGCCGGCAGGCTTGCACAGAACTTTATGCGCAACTCAATAAGGGTCAGCAAACTGCGCCTGAAAGATGTAATGAGCCTGGCGCGTCAGGCCAGCGAAAAATTCAGTCAGGTCACCAACCAGCTGCGCGCATGAGCTTCAAATCATTTCACAGCCCTGATGCCCCCGTTTTTGACCAGCCGCCAGAGCAAACCGGCGGGGGATTTTTTATTCGCAGACTCATGAGCCTCGCCGGCAAACCGGTTCTTGCTGAAAAGAACCTGCCAATAAGCCCTTCACGCGACAAACTTTCGGGCAAATGCTATGTAAACAATTCACTATTGCTGTATCGGCAGAAGCAGACAGATGTGCTTGAACGCCGCTTCAGACCGGGGAACAGCCGGCTTTCCCGAAATAACCTGATATTTGCAGAAAAGCCCTGTTGTCCCGACCTGCATAAAATATTGCCACCACAAAGGTCTGAACTGGCGACATGCGCTGAGGCCAGCTGCAAAAGAACTGTTGCCAGGGAATCAGAGATCGGCAGACCTAAGCCGGACATACTCAGTTTTGAAAACAGCAGTAAACTTCCGGGCTTCTATGATTTT
>CAZMWO010000677.1:0-2154 GCA_964569565.1 uncultured bacterium
GCCAGGCAGGCTGACACCGGCGGGTTCTTTGAACAGGCAGGCATCATCGAGCAGGTTTCCCGACCGATATCCGGTTATCTGACTTCTACTGCGACCAGATTTTTTAAGTCGCAGGCGCATGGTGTCGATAAGCCTGTAGAAAGCACTTCGGTCGATTGCCTGCGGCAGGCCCGGTTTTTCATAATCAAGCCTGCGTTCTGCCCGGTAGTCTGGCTGATAAACGGTAACCGGGCCGGTTTTGAGCGTTGTGCATACAAATGCATCAGCATCTGGCCATCTGTAAGAGGCCGAGCTGCCGGCAGAAGCATCACAAAAACCGAGTTTGAGCCGGCCAAATGTCAGAAAACACTTTTCGAGGCCGATTTCGTCAAAGAAAGACAGGCGGTCAAGAAGAGGCTCATACTGCTGGCGGTAATTTACATTGAGGCCGGATAGCCTTAACTCAGGCTGCCATGGGAATCTGTAGGTTCGCAGCCGTTGCCTGTATGCCAGATTCCCGGAGTCGCATTTTTCCTGTGCGGTGAAATTAACTTCTGTTGTGAATTTCACCGGGGGATAAAAGTGCAGGTCGCAGTTCAAATCATTGAATGCGATACTTTCGGATGTGTCGTGCCGATGCTGTATTCTGGCGACTGTCTGCATACCGCTATGTCCAACCGCCGGCCAGATTGAAGACATGTGCTTTGCTTCGAAAAATCTGGCGCAGCGCAAAAGCAGCCGCCTGACTCCGGGCATCTGAATATCAGCGTTCTGTGCAGTCGGCTGAATGATCGGGCAGTTATCTGCTACTTTGCTGAAGGAAAAATCGTCGCAGTATTTTTTTTTCTGGCGGGCTTTGAGCGGGCAGTAGCCTGCGTGTCGGCCCAGAATCCGGTGTTTTCGCATACCCCAGTCGTGTGCGAATGAAGTTATTTTTTCGGGAGCTCTGACATTTCCAGGCTGATTACCGGCCGGCTCCAGATAGTTTTCTCTCTGTATGCTGCCGCTCTCAGGAAAGAGTAGTCGGCGCGGGTTTCTCAGGCTCAGTGGAGGCAGAAAAACCTTTTCGCGAACAGGAAAATATGAGTCTCTGATATCTATGCGAAGCTGGTTGAGCAGGAGATAGGTGAAGGCTACGGCTGACTCTGTCATCTTGAAAGGTTCAGGTGGAAGCGTGAAAGCAGGAAATCCGAAAGGATAGGGAGCCAGTCTGATCAGGCACCGGTATTTCTTTTCTGAATTTCCCCAGTTTGCAGGGGTGATGAAATGTTGCTGCAAGATGGTATCTGGCGCCTGGCTGCCCAGTATTGGCAGTTTGAGCGCGATTTCGGCAGTAATCTGCTTTGGCGCGCAAGCGCCGGTTCTGAATTTTTCGAGTTTGCCACGGTAGCCTGGAATGTAGCTTCTTACTGAGGCGGCCAGCCGGCAAATGTCGGTTCGGCCGATTTGGGGGCAGACTCTGCGTTCTTTTATCTTAAAAGAGTCTGGCGCGATGATTATGCGTCGGGGGGCGCGCATCGGCATGCTCAAAAATCCGCTATCTATTCGCAGCAGCCTGAATCTAAGTGCTCGCAGAGAGTTTCGCCGGCGTGTCAACTGAGCTCTCGTTTCTGAAGTGAAACAGGTTATTGCAGGCATGGCCCGACGCTGATGCTCGGGCAGGCAGATGTCGGTAAAATCGAGCGCGCTCAATCGCATGATAAAGGGCATCGGGCGCAGGTAGATTGTTCGGTAATGTTCCAGCAAAAGGCGGCTTACGGCAAAAGAGGTTGTGATGCTGTGTCTGGCCGCTGGAGCTGTGAAAGCTAATTTACCGGATTCATATTTCTTTTTGCCTGCTTTATTTTCGCTCAGACAGTTTTTTAAACAGTTACGGCAATAGCGGGCGTGTCGGGCTGAAAGAAAACGCATTTCGCTGCGTCGGGCTGAATACTGTCGCTTTATCTCTGGGTCAGGCAACATGCGGTGAACCGGGAGAGGTTCTCTTATAGCAGGTTTTAAAGAACTGTAACGGGCAGAAAGTTTGTCGGGAACAGACATTCTGGCCGGCAGAGGTTTGCGGCAAAGCAGCTGGTTCAAGCGGTCGGCATGATCGCGATAGGCAACCCGCCTGAGAGTAAGTTTAAGCCGGAGCCGGTTGCGGATCGCGCTGCAGGCAAGGCTTTGCAGAGGCCC
>CAZMWO010000678.1:0-1857 GCA_964569565.1 uncultured bacterium
CTCTCGCCAGTCGAGAGTCTATATTGATAGCTATGGCTTTGCGTCAACAGTGCCTGGCTCGAAGTTTACGCTTTTGGGAAGCCTGCCTGCGCCCTTAATTTTTATGTAAACCGCAATTTGTATTCTGTTTAGCATGAGTCTGATAAAAAAGCGATCTGGCCTGGTGCCAGATCGCTTTGTGCTTGAAATATGCTGATGGATCATGGAACGAGAGGCGGGGCGGTTGCGGTAACAGCCTGATTTTCGGTTAGAGGGGCGGCCTCGGTCAGTGCGGGCACTGGTGTCGCACCTGCCTGTGTGGTGGGGGTTTCTACTATTGCTGCTTTCTGAAGAGAAGCCTTGTTTGTATCGGCTTCGGCTTTCGCCCGGGACCTAACCTTCTCTTTCCCTTTCGCTGTGTCATTGATTTTTGCTGGCGGAGCGGTATCAATCTGTTCGTAACCGCTCATAAACTTGTCAAAGCTGGTTCGCTGACCTTCGATAACCATGATTCCGCTGTCTGAAGCAGGCTTTTCTGAGACGGTCTGCTGGTTGCGCTGATCAGATTTGACGACTCCACCACTGGTGCTGCCGGTCTGAGCAATGCCGGTGTCAAAGCCATCTGCCAGATCGTTGCCGCTGAAACGACCGGCGAGAAATTCACGTGCCATTCTTCCCCAGGCGCTGTTCGGGTCTACTTTGGCATATTCGGTGAGATACCTGCTGGTAAGACCGGTATCGCCAAGTCGATAGGCGATGCATGCCATGTTCCAGAGCGATTCGTAGTCTGCGCGGTCGCGTTGCCAGGTCTGGGTGTACCAGTAAAGGGCTTCGCGTGGCTGGCCGTTGCGCATGCAGGTGACAGCGAGCTTGCGGGTGATCTTGGCAGATGCCGGATTCTGGCGGTGATAGCGCATCAGAACCGGAATCATACGTGGCGATTCACTTTTCTGCATTATACGCGGATGCAGAAGGTCTTCGGGCTGCATCAGCTGGCGTTGCGGTTCGACGTGGTACGCTTTCGGTGCTACCGCCACCTTACGATGCGGACCTGAATCTTTCGGCAGGTTTTCCATTATAAAGTCGCCCTTATAACCGAGTTCCCTGACGAATTCATGCAGGTTCTGGTCGGCGCTGACCGGCGCGCAAAGCAGTCCCAGCATTACAGGAATCAGAATTTTTTTCATACAATTTCCTGAAGTTAGTCTTGAAGCAAATAATGCTTCTGATAAGTTTTCGGCACAATTCGCCGATTTTTCATCTATTTTTTTAGTTTATACTATGTTAAGCTGATAAACAATAGATTCTTGAGATGGAACAATTCTTGCAGCTCATCATCGGCTTGAGACTGTACAGGAGATCAATAAAGATGAATAAGAAGCTTGCAAATGCATTCAGACTCGTTCTGGCACTGGTTGCCGGGATCAGCGTATCGATTTTTCTTACCGGCTGCCCCGAAGGTGGCGGCGGTGGCGGTGGCGGTACCCCTCCTGTTTACGTCGATCCGGTACATACGAGTTTCAGCTTGGAGCCCGCACAGATTTATCAGACAGGACAGGCATATCCTGTAAAAGCTCAGGTTCGCGAAACCCGTGGTGATGAGATTACGATAAGCCTGATGCACACTTACCGCACGCTTACCACAAAAGCCGCAAATTCGACAAATCCTTATTCAGACACTTATTATGATACAGAGACCAGCTATAATTACTATTCTGGAGTTCCCAAGCAGGTCAACTGCGATATGTTCATCCGCGGCAACCCCGGTACAATCGACGACACTACTACACCATCCTACACCTTTGGCGTCCTGAAAGGTTATGGAACCCGCACCATCAGAACTCAGGTTATGGTTGGTCGCGAAGGTGAAAGCAAGCC
>CAZMWO010000678.1:1867-2141 GCA_964569565.1 uncultured bacterium
TGATGAGCGGAAAGGTTGGCGTAAAATACTGGACCCGCCTCGAAGGATATGATTCCAAGCTGAAAGACAACTACAACATCTATATTCCGCTCGAAATTTACTTCGCCGGCGCGATGCTGCCGTCAGGTGACAGCACGAATCCGTATTATGATGATGACAACACCAATCCTTATGATATCGGTGGTTGAGAAAATAAATTATCATGAATGGCAAAAAAGTATGAACGCACTTAAGGTATACTGCTTTTCGGGCTCTCGGCGGAATCTCTTTCGCT
>CAZMWO010000679.1:0-2138 GCA_964569565.1 uncultured bacterium
TGCTTTTGTCTTCCGCGAACTCCTTGATTTGGTCGACAATCTCCCCGGCGTCGCCGATGATCCCTTCGATTGGGACGACACCGATCTTCTCGCCAAGACTGTCACCCGCGTCGAAGAATGGAAAAAGAACAAAGACTGAGTTGTTGAAAACGCGAGCGCCTCGGCAGTGATCAGCTGCCGAGGCGCTTGTCATTTCACGGTCATTTTGAGAAGACGCAGCGGCCGCCGATATAGAGGTTTTTTACCTGCACGCCGGCGATGCGTGAAGGTGAAATCTTGAACGGGTCTTCATTCAGGCAGACGAAGTCGGCATGATAGCCGGTTTTAAGCTGGCCGCGAATAAGTGATTCGCCGGCGAGTTTGTGTGGTTCGCTGATGAACAGTGCAAGTGCCGAATTCAGACTCATGCGTTCGTCAGGATTTGTGTGGTGAACGAGTGCTGCAATACCGGCAATTGGGTCGATGGCGGTGACTGGACTGTCGGAGCCTGCGGCCAGCTGTATGCCGAGGTCGAGCATCGTTTTGAAGGGGTTGAGGCCGGCTGCGCGCTGGCGGCCGAGACGCTGTGCATAAAGCCCCGCGCTGCCGCCCCAGTAACGATCGAATGCCGGTTGGATGCAGATGTTCAAGGCGTTGTCGCGTGCCTGTCTGATTGCTTTGTCAGAGGGCATGATGAAGTGTTCGATCCGGTTCGCTGCTGCCGGTCGGCCCCATTTCTGGCAGGCCCAGGCGTATGTCGAAGTAACGGTGTCTATGGCGCGGTCACCGATGGCGTGCAGGGCCAGCTGTAACTGGTTCTGGTGTGCGGTGGTGAGTAGAGCCTCGATGTCGCTGGCTTCAAGATACAGATTTCCTCGGCTTTCGGGCGCGTCAGAGTATGCTTCATGCAGCGCTGCGGTGCGGGTGCCAAGCGAACCGTCGACGAGAAGACAACCACCCATGCCTTTCCAGCCGTAGCGGCGGGGCAGGGCCGGGTCGGCCGACTGGTGATAAATTACCGTATGTAAATCGCTGCTATGACTGAATTCGGCAACAGTCACAGTGTCGGCAGTAGATTCGCGACTGCCCTCGAGTGCATGTATGGTCGCAACACCATGCTTGAAGCAGTGCTGTTGGACCAGCTCGAGCCCTCTTTTTTTGAACGTCCGGGGCAGGTTGTCGATGAGGCAGTAACAGAGATGATTGTAGTCGCTTCCTTTGATCAGGCCATCAGGAGCCTGCAGGTCAGGTAGAATCGTTCTGGCCCATTTGAGCGCGACAGTGTTGAGTATCGCCGAGTGCAGATCCTGGCGGGCGACCCAGACGAAATTTTCTGGTGCGACAGCGTCGAGTTCGGCGCTGGTCGGCAGGCGTCGCTCTTTCAGGCGGGTTTCCTGCAGGCCCCAGCCGAGAACGAATTCATTTTCCGCGGCCTCGGCGGTAAGTGCCATGAAAACTTGTGCGAGGCAGTCGGCTGGTTCAAGCTGTGCGCCTGACAGGGCGATGCCGGTCTGGTTCATGTGAACGTGTGCATCGGCGAATGCCGGCAATACTGTTGCATCTCTGAGGTCGACCGGTGTCATCTCGGGCCTGGCCGGCAGCTGATAACCGGTTCTTAAAATCATCCCGTTTTCGACGAGCATGCTGTCGAATTCATGATGTGCGTAGTCCGGCAGATTGCGCCCGGAAAAATTATGAAACAGCAGCTGCGGCATGCTTAAAAAGGCAGGTTGCGATAAAAATTTACGGCAGCAGCAAAGCAGTTGGCAACCCATTTTGCCGGCGGCAGCAGCAGGGCGGCGAACCAGCCCAGTACGCGGCTCAGCCGGGTTATACGCAGAACCCAGAACAGCAGCAGAAAGAGAAGAATCAGCCCAAGCAGAAACGCCGAATAAAAAAGCCACACCCCGGTCTTTTCGCAGGGGCGACATAAGGCGTCGAGTTGACAGGGTGTAAGCCGGTTTCCAAGCAGGCGACACGCAATCTGCGCCGGTATAGCCCGCGCTACCGGTCGCTTTGAGCAGGTCTGGTTGAGATCTCGCAACGGTACCATAGGTGCATGATAGCAGAAGCTCAGGCACCCGGCAACAGAATATTGCAACTTCTGCTCTGCAGTTGTTGTTGCTATAAAAATAAAAACGGTGCTAATATTGAAACGA
>CAZMWO010000680.1:0-2137 GCA_964569565.1 uncultured bacterium
AGCCCGCTCCGGCATCTGAACCGACCCCAGCCCGCCAGCAGCTCGTCGAAATAGTCGACGAGACCTCGCGCATTGGCATCGGTGGCGTAGCTATGATGCTGGGAAACCGCGTCTACCAGTCCAACCGCCTCGGCCAGATTATCATCGAGGAAGCCGAGGGCGAAACCGTACTCATGGCTGACGGCTACCAGACTCTTTCCGGCACTCTCAGCCAGCTGTTGCGTTCAGGTCGGCGCATACTTCTCAAGCGCGTTCAGACGGCTGAAAGCATTACCTTTACCGTCATCGATGCTTCGACGCAGCGCCCGATTTCGAATGTCGAGGTCAGTCTCGAAGGCATGAAAATCAAGGCCAACCGCCAGGGCGTATTCAAGATTTCCCAGATCAGCAAAGAATTTGGCGAAATCACGCTTACCCGCCGCGGCTATCAGACACTGCGCCGGGTGGTTGATTACAAGGGTTCCGATACCCGCACGATCGAGATGGTGAAACAGGAAAGATGAGTGAATAGCCAATGAGCCGCAGAACATCAGGTTTTACACTGATGGAAATACTTATAGTGGTCGCGATAATAGCCGTCCTCGCCGGGGTCGGCTTAAGTTATTATGGCGATTATATCGAAGACGCCCGCATCGCAACTGCCAGAACCAATCTCAGGATCGTGCGCGATGCGATTTCCCGCTATTTCAAAGACCAAATGGCCTACCCGACAACGCTTGAGACGCTGCAGGGGCCCTATCTCCAACAACCACCGACATCTCTTCTACTTGACCCGCTGGCCGGAAATGGCAAAATTCTGGTTGAAGTGGCTGATGACACAGAGTATCCTTCTGATGACTACCCGGTTTTTCAGGCGACGGTAACCGAACTGATAGACTATGTTCCGGCAACCAATAAACGCCAGATCAAAAATATAAGAATGAAACACTATAACACCGAGATGAGCTGGTAATCAGGGAGACAGAGATCATGGCAGAGAACCGAACCGAAGAAGTAAGAGTAGAAGGGCCGGGCGACGAGAATCGTTCGATTTTTTCTTACGTCAATCCGTTTTACGGCCATATCGGCCTCGGCGAGAAGCTTCTGTTCACCAAGTATTTTGCCACCCTGACCCGCGCCGGTATCTCGGTTCTGCGCTCAATGGGAACCCTGTCGCGCCAGATGAAAACCTGGCGTTTCCGTAAGATTATCTGGGACACCAAAACAGACGTCGAAGGCGGTATGCCGCTGCACGTCTGTTTCAAACGAAACGAAGACATTTTCGGTCTGCTTTATTCGAACCTGATCAAGGTTGGTGAAGAATCCGGCCGCCTCTACAATGTTCTTGAGCGCCTGAGCGCACTGCTAGAACGCCAGATCGCCATTCGCCGCCGCGTCATCGGCGCCATGACTTACCCGTTGATCATCTCTCTTGTCGCTCTGGGCGTTGTGCTGTTTCTGATGCTTTTCGTCATACCGCAGTTCGCCAACCTGTTTAAGCAGTTCGGCCAGGAACTGCCCTGGATCACCCAGGTCGTCATCGACACCTCGAGTTTTCTTGGCAACAACGTGCTCAACATTCTCGCTGCCGGCCTGGCTTTTGCCGTGATCATGTATCAGATCGGCCAGACCACGCGCGGACACTACGCCTTCGACTGGATAAGGCTGCGCATACCTGTATTTGGTGGCCTTTCGCAGAAGTATATCGTCGCGCTCTATTCGCGCAACCTCGCCACGCTTTTCGAGTCTGGCATCAACATCATTACGGCGATGAAGATCAGTAATGAGGCGGTAGAAAATTTCATCATCAGAGATTCTCTGGAAGGTGTCGTCAAGGAAGTCGAGGGTGGTATTCCGATTGCGCGCGCTCTCGCCAAGATCGGTATCATGCCCGAACTCTCGACGCAGATGATCGAGGTCGGCGAAGAATCCGGAAACCTCGACGAAATGCTCGAAAAAGTCGCCGAGTTCTACGAAGACGAAATCAACTTTTTGATCGACCAGATCACCGCTCTGGTCGAACCGGCCTTTATCGTGGTAATCGGCGTCATTGTCGGTATCATCGTTCTCGCGATGTATCTGCCGATCTTCCGAATGGCCCGCGTTGTCACCGGTGGTTCCACTGCCGGCGGCGCCCTCCCCGGCGCCATGTAAAGCT
>CAZMWO010000681.1:0-2136 GCA_964569565.1 uncultured bacterium
TTGTAGCGAATGAGATCACGCCGAGAGCCCGGCATAAGAGATATACCAGTGTGTTGAATTCTTGAAGTCATATGTGACAGAGGACTGGTGATGAAAAAGATTTTTTTTATAATGGTGATGGTTCTGGTGGTCGGGGGGCTTGCTGCGGCCGGGTTGACGCTTTATTCGTATCAGGATGACCTCGGCCAGACGATAGTTGTTGACAGTCTTGAGCGGATTCCCGAAAAGTATCGTGATAGCGCGAAACGTGGTTTTATACCGTCGTTTCGCAGTGACCCGGCCCCTAAAAAAACATCGGCAGTCATCGAAACGGTGCCGGATTCTTTTGACGACCGCCCGGATAGACGGCAGGCCGCCGATGATCGGTTAAGTGTCACGCCGCCGCCCGAAGAAATCGAAATCGACAGCGGCCTCGCCAGCGCTACGCTGAGCATGCAGCAGTTGCGGCAGATTCATCTCAACTTTGAACGCATCTATATCGCTGCCCGCGACAACGGGTTGCAGTTTCCCGCGATCGGGCCGCTGCACCTGACCAACAACCAGTTGATCATCGACTTTCGCCTGCCCGCCAAAATGAGCAGTGACGCCGGCAAAGCCTGGCTCGGCAAGGCTGGCGCCTTTTTTGACCAGATCAAAGGCCTGCAATACAACACCGGAATGTGGCTCTCACAGAATTCTCAGGAACTGCTGTCGACCATGCCGATGCTGGTCGCACGCGCCAAAGTTCTGCTCAACGAGCTCGAAACTGCCTTCGCAGCCATCCCGTCGGGAAAGTAATATTTATCCGCAGATTTCGCAGATTGTCGCCGATTTTTCAGGCGGCTTTAGTTGTGGGTTCGTTTTGAATGATGATTTTGGGGCTCTTGTTTGCAGGAGGAACAGGCAAATTTTGCTCCTGTAAAAGTTTAATATGCTCGAGCATGCCCCATTTAGCCTTGTAAAGGCAGTCTTCAATAGAATGCCCTATGCCCGTAAACCCTTCAAGTTCCGGGGAGTAAAACCCAAAAAAGTCTGGTTCTTCTGTGGCTTCAATGATCAGAGAATACTTGAAATCTAACATTGTGTTCGCCCCCTTACTCTTTTATACCTGCTGCCTTGAGAATTGCGAGGCAGGTTCCTTTGGGTATTTCTTTCGACCCGTGATAATCAACTCTTACGATATTCTTACAGCCAGGTTTACAGTAATAACGTATCGACCCCTTTTCTTTCAGGAGTCTGAAGCCATTTTTTTTCGAGCAATCTTATCAAGTTCGCTGAATTTCATGATTGTTTATGACTCTATTATGTCACATGTAAGATTGCATGGCAAATACTGTATAATCGAACCCGATAGCGATCCCGAGCCCGATAGCGATTACGAGAACGATTACGATTACGATTACGAGAACGAAGTTAGAGTGCCGATAGATATTGCATGAAGAAGTCGCAAAGACAGGAGAAAGATATGCAATGCTCAAACTGCCCTGACCGGGAAGTATGCTACAATTTCGGTTCGATCAGCCCCAACAGTCGTGATTACCAGCAGCTCAAGCAGGCTTACCTGCGCACCCTGCGCTGCCGCCGCCAGCGCTTCGGCTGAGAAGAGAAGAAATTCTCGCACAAAGACGCGGAGGCACAAAGAAAGAAAAGAAGAGCATCCGCCGATTGCGCAGATGCCACCGATTTTTGGAACTGGCCGAGAGCCCGACATAAGCGGAGTCTCTCGGATTGAATTCTTAAACTCTTATGTGTCAGAGGATTGGCAGACAGAACTCATTGGACTTGTGCATGTGAAACCCTCATTGAGGGTGCAGACCTGGCCTGCTGAAACCTGCGTTTCATCTGTGGAATCGGTGAAATCGGCGGTTTCTGCCTGATCTCTCTCGATACCGAACCCGATAGCGATTACGATTAGAAAGCGATGGTGGCGCCGAAGACGAAGTTTTCGCTCTGCTTGGGCGCGATAGGTGACGGCAGGTTTTCGTAGTCGCCGTCAGAAATGTAGGCGGCGTTCAGATAGAACGAATTCTGGTAATTGAACCGGAAGCCGAGGCTGAACTTATCGCCATTGAAGTCGTAGACGAAGCGCAGATGATCGTTGACCGGCACAGCGCCGCCAATCATGAAGAAAAACATGTCGGCATAACCCTCACCCTT
>CAZMWO010000682.1:0-2129 GCA_964569565.1 uncultured bacterium
CCTGCAGATTCAGACCCGGCAGACCATAATCCTGGCTGTCAGTAGACAGATGACGGTTCAGATAAAGACTCAAGCCCCATTTTGCCAGCGTAACATCGAATGCCTCTCCGGTTATCGCAGCGACATTCGCGGTTCCAGTCAGACTTGAACTTATCAGGGCCCTGGTCACCTCGCGATAAGTAGTGCCATAGCGGTTCTCCTGAGTCAGAAATCTGACGAACAGATATGAAAGGCCGTAGCTGTCGAGTCCCTGCCAGTCGGTCAGAGACAGATCGGCAAAGTTTTCCTGAGAGAGCTCGATAAGGAGGGCAGTGTTCTGATCTCCCTGTAAAATACCGTAACCACAGACTTCTTCGGCATATTTCGACATACCCTCGTTCAGCCAGGTTGCTTCATAATTGCCGCCACCCAGGCGCTTCTGCCAGTAATTCACCATGTGCTGGAACTCATGCGCCATTGTTCCATAAAGCGTGATATCACGATCTTCAGAGTATTTCACATATAAAATCTTGCGGCTGTTGCTCTCGCGCAGTTGAATATCAGAAGGATTGCGCGCTGACAGATCGACGCCATAGAAAATTCCCAGAATTTTATCGTTCATTGAATCGGTCAGCAGAATGGTCAGACGGCTTTCACCATCTGGGCCTTGCGCCGGTTCCTGCCCGAAATAATCTCTTATTCTTGGCTGAATGACCTCTTCAAAGCGCTGGCGCACTTCGGCAACTTTGGTTGTTGATGGATTAGCAATGGCATCATCGACATAAATAGCAGTTAAGCTGGTCAAACCAATACAGGTTGCACTGATAACGTTGTTGGGATATGGCGTACTGGTTGCGACTGAACCATAAGCCGGAATATAAAAGTTTTCACTTACGCCGACCTGAGGCGAGGCCATCCCCCCGGGCTCAAGTGACGCGCTCAACAGTGCCGTATCACCTGTTCTCTCAGCTGCGTACCTCTCGAATTCACGAAACGCCGAGGCCGGATCAGTTATCTGTGGCAGTGTCGGCGCCAGCCTGCTTGCACTGACATTGAAGTTAGAGCTGCCTGGCGAGGCTACCGCCAGAGCATAAGACCTGGCACCTGATTGCAGTCCGGGAACCTCTGATTTAACTGTTTCTCCATTGTTTGCCAGAACCGGAAAGCCGCTCGAACGATGCCCGCTCGGCACAGGCACCGGCGAGGTCACCGTAAACCTGGATACAGAGCCGCTTACCATAAGATTACCAGCCAGGTCTCTTACAATGTTGCTGGCGATGTTAAGCTGATTGTAACTGCCTGAACGCCAGGGCGATGACGGCATGAAGCGCAGGGTCACATCGTCTTCCCAGCTCTTGTTGCCGCTGACTGCCGGCAACAGAGTGACTGCCTGGCTCGCTGTATTTTTGTTTACCGGTTCACTGAAAATGATTCTGATAACTTCGGATTGAGCAACGTTAACCGCGCCATTGGCCGGAGTCACGCTGATCAGCGTCGGCGGAGTATTGTCTGCGGCTGTTCTTGCAAAGAACGAATACACAGTTGAAGAAGCAACTCGGCCACTGCTGTCACGGGCTTCGATATACCAGTAATAGCGTGCCCCCATATTCAGATCTGTCGCCGGGGTCCAGCGTTCATCGGTAAGATTTGCGGCAGCCAGCTCTGCCGGTGGCGACACAGTATCGAGATACAGGTCATACAACACCGCATCACCGTCAAGATCGCCGCCCAGCCATGAGAATACCGGCCTGAGTGCAACACCGGTGGCACCATCGACAGGTGTGACAGCAGTAGGCACATTCGGCGGGGTATTCGGCCTGTCTGAGGTTTTGAATGACCAGATATGAGAATTTTCATTAGTCAGTCCGCCGTCGTCGCGCGCAACGACCTGCCAGTAATAGGTGCTGAGGTAATCATAAGGCTGCGCCGGAATATATGAAGGTCCGGCCAGATCTGAAGCAACCTTTTCCAGTGGAAATGTATTTCCGACAAAAAGGTCGTATTTTATCTGGTCGCCATCAGGGTCGGTAGAAGTCCATTGTAGCTGCACATCATAAGGCACATTGACAGCCCCGCTTGCAGGATAAACCACAATCGGATCAGATGGTGGCTGGTTTGGCGGCTCATAAGTGCTGAAACGCCAGACCGGG
>CAZMWO010000683.1:0-2129 GCA_964569565.1 uncultured bacterium
ATCGGGTGTGAGCGCCAGCGTGGCGCTCATATCGCCGGCGAAACCTGCCCGCAATATCTATATCTCGATGATCGGCTTCTCGCAGGGCCGACTGGACATTTTTTCGGCTGCTGCCCGCCAATTCGACCGCTGTCACAGCAGCAACTGCTCTGGCAAAGGCTTGCCGCCAACGACCTGGCCGTTGTCGCCACCGATCACTGCCCCTTTACCAGAGCCGACAAAAACACATGGGGCAATCGTATTACCAGTCTGCCCATGGGGCTTCCTGGCATAGAGACGCTGCCACTGCTCGTTTTAAACGGTGTTCACTCTGAAAAAATTTCTTTGCAGCAAGCAGTCAAAGCAATCTCAGAAAATCCCGCCCGCATTTTCGGACTTTATCCCCGCAAGGGCAGTCTGGTTCCAGGAACCGATGCTGATATCATGGTTTACAATCCAAACTGTGACCACGAAATAACCGCTGCCGCCCTGCACATGCGAACCGACTATTCACCTTACGAGGGCCTGCACTGCCGGGGTTGCAACGAGATGACCATTCTGCGTGGCGAATTGATCTACAGTCACGCAAAAGGCTGGCAAGGTAAAAGGGGCGGGGGGCGCTTCGTCTCGCGTCATGCTGCTGACCCTGATTTTTTCATGAAAAAAGGGCTGCCCCTTTGATAGTGGCAGCCCTTTGCTGAATTACTTCAGGATCGGCTTAAAATGCAGTGTTCGAGATGCTCCATATCTTCATCGGTAAGGACCAGAGTGCGTTCATACCGGCTTACTATACGCTGGCATGCCGGGCAGTTATTACCAGAGAAGCGAAACAACGCTACGAGTTCCTGAGCACACATATGAAGGCACCTCCTGCATAAATTTATCAATTCCTTATTAGATATATCGGCAACACCCTGAACTTTCTTTATAGCAATTCAAACTGAAACTTACATCTCAATATCAGGCAGGGGAATTGCACTAACTTGAACGTTTTTTGCTTGCACAGCAGCGAAGGCTTCAGTACAATCAGCGTTATGAACAAAAAAGTCTGTATGATTACCGGATCCAGGGCAGAGTGGGGGATTTTACGCCCGCTTTATCAGGAACTTGGCAGGCATGGCGTTCAGGTAATACTCGTCGTCACCGGCAGTCATCTGCATGCCGGCAGCGGTTTTTCTGTCGCAGAAATCGAGTCCGATATCGGCACTGATTTTTTCAGGGTTTACATAACACCCGAAAATGGTTCTTTACCCGAAAAAACGCTGATGTTCGCGTCAATGGCCGCAGCGATCGAAAAGTTCGCAAACTTCTTCGAGACTGAGAAACCAGACCTGGTTGTCTATTATGGTGACCGCTATGAAATATATGCGGCAGCCACTGCCTGTCGCCTTTCTGGTATCAGAAGCGCCCATATTTCGGGTGGCGAAGTTTCTCTTGGTGCGTTCGACGATGTGCTGCGTCACTGCATTACCAAACTCAGCGACCTTCACTTCACTGCAACTGAAGAATTCCGGCGGCGTGTAATACAACTCGGCGAAAACCCCGAACTTGTCTACAATACTGGCGAACTAGCCCTGGCCGATCTTGACAAAACGGCTTTCATGTCGCGAGAACAGCTGAAAAAAGACCTGAATTGCAGTCTGCATGATTTTTTTCTGATCACGCTGCATCCTGAAACATGCTCTCCAGGAACTGTATTAAAAGGCCTTGCCACTGTGATACAGCTTCTGCGCGAGCTTTACCCGGATACCACACTGGTCTTTACCGGCGCTAATGCCGACCCTGAGGGGAATGCGATCAACGCGGCACTAGCTGAAGAAGCGCGACGGCAGCCTGATCTGATCGTTTTTCATGATAATCTCGGCCGGTTGCGCTATCTTTCAGCTGCCCGGCTTCATCGAGCTGCCAACACTGGGCATACCGGTGCTGGATCTTGGCAATCGTCAGGGTGGGCGGCCGCGCAGCCGGGCGGTGATCAGTGCAGACTTTTCCAGACAGTCTGTAAAAAAAGCGCTGAAAAAGCTGCTGGCTCCTGACTGGCGCGAAAAATGCAGGCTGTTTCCCAACCCCTATGAGGGAGTCGATGCAGCCAGAACAATCGCCGGGATTATTGCCGGCTATGATATCAGCCGCATCAGCAGTGAAAAGAA
>CAZMWO010000684.1:0-2123 GCA_964569565.1 uncultured bacterium
ACGGGTTGGTAAATGTGCTGAAAAATAGTCATGTACAACGCGCACTGCTGTGCAAAAAATTCACTTTTTGCTCAAAAAATGAGCATGCAGAGTGACTGGCGGTTATTCGAGTCCGGGAATATCGAGCTCTTCGGAATGATATCTGGGGTCGACTCTTTTGTCGAGTGTCTGAAAATGCATGGCAACCGCGATAGCTATGCCCGCCAGGCCCATCAGAAACCATAGGAGTCCGAGGTCGAAGAAGTTTTCACCGCTGACCGTAATGAAAAATGAGAAACTGTTTTTGGAAACCTTCTCGAACAATTGCGCCTGTTCGTATACTATTGCCGAGACTCCGTAGCGTTGTGACGGCTGGTCACGTTCGGTAAGCGTGTCGATTACCTCGTTACGGGAAAGCGCTTCTGAGTATGGCCGGAGGTGAAGATAATACTGGGTAGAGATGATCCCGGGAGAGGTTGTACGTTTGACAACTATACCGCTGAATTCTCTGCCGACCGAACGGAACGCCGAGATCAGCATGCTGCAGCTGAGCATGAGCAATATCAGAGCAAAGATTCTGGTTTTTATCTTACCTGAGCGATTGAGAGAAATATTGATCAAGATCGACTCCATATTTTGTCATCTGCAAGTTTAACTGGCAAATTCAACAAAATAAAGTAAATTCATAAAAATTATTCAAAAAAAGAGCCGGTACCCTTACGGATTGTGTAACTATATGTTATATTTTACTAGTAAGTTTAACTCTGGAGGACTTCAGATGAAAAAGTTAATTATCGCGCTTCTGGCCGTTGTTGTTTTCGCCAGTGCTCCGGTTCTGGCCGGTGGTGGCAGTAATGGCAGTTATGGCTCAACTCAGATAGACCCGAATGATCACGCTGTAATCGCCATGCTCTGGATGGTGATGTCAGATCTGCAGATGTGTCGGCAGTCCATGAACAATTCTGTCATGGATAACGTTTCTGCCATCGGTCATCTTAACAATGCCCAGTCTGCCCTCAAAAAATCTGAAATAGATCCTGCTTATTACACACTGATCGGTGAAATCGACAAGCGTATCAGCAAGATCAAGTTCTACCTGGTCATGAACGAGCGCCGGGCAGCGGCTGAAAGACTCAACCAGCTTACCATGGTCATCAGAAGCGTGATCGGTGGCGGTAATCTGCCAAATACCGGCAATTACGGCGGCTACAATGGCTATAACCCCGGCAATACAGGCTATAACCCGGGATACAATCCAGGATACGGCAATGTTAATCCGTCCGGTGGCGTTCCGGTCCGCCCGGAAGTTCCGGTTAACGGTCAGCTCTCTCCGAGCCCGATGCCGACTCTTCCTTCAGGTGTCGTACCGGTTCGCTGATCTGCAGTTTATAAAGTTTTAAAGGCGGCGGTTTAACCGCCGCTTTTGTATTTATGGCGAAAAAAATAGTTATAATCGGGTTTATGGCAGCCGGCAAATCGGTGGCGGCTGAGCGCCTGGCGTCCGGAAAGGGCTGGCAGTGCGTAAGTCTCGACCGTCTGATCGAGGCAGAAAGCTGTCGAACCATTGCGCAGATATTTGCCGAAGAAGGCGAAAGCGGTTTCCGGCAGAGAGAGAGCAGGCTGCTGCAACAGGTTCTGGCAGAAGATGGCGGTTGCTGTCTGATCGATGGCGGTGGCGGAGTTATATTGCTGGAGCGGAACAGAGAGATTCTCAGGCAGGCATGCGTAATTTTCCTCGACACCGGATTTGCTGAAATTTTAAGCCGTCTCAAAAGCGCTGGTGTTGTGCGGCCGGTTCTTGCGGGACTTGATGACGAAGCCGTCAGACAGTTATGGGAGGCGCGCCGGCAAATCTATATAAAAACTGCTGATTTTGTGGTAAAAGATATGGCTGAACTGAGCGAGCTTTTTGACAGAATCACGCAACGAGGTCAATGAATCATGACACAACACAACAATCAGCAGATTGCCGAAGAATATCTCAGGCTGGTCGAAATTATGCGCCAGCTCCGCCGCCCGGATGGCTGCTCATGGGACCGCAAACAGACCATGGAAAGCCTTGCCGACAATGTGGTCGAAGAGGCGAACGAGGTTGTCGAAGCAATTCACAGCAAAGATGCGCTGCATATCTGCGAGGAGCTCGG
>CAZMWO010000685.1:0-2122 GCA_964569565.1 uncultured bacterium
CACTTTTTTCACCGGACTTTCTACCCTGTTCCGGGTGGCTTCATTGATGATATTGCTGGCTTCGGGGCCCCAGATAACAGCGCCAAGCAGTTTGCCGTCTGACGAAAGCAGGGTCTTTATCTGACCATCGCCTTCGCCGGCGGTCAAAGCTTTGCCGTTGGCCGAAAACATGCTGCGCCCGGCCTTGTAATCAATCTGGCGTTCCTTGAGCTGCTCTTCGCTGAGCCCTACCCAGGCAATCTCGGGGTGCGTATAAACGCAGGAAGGCACCAGCGAATAATCGGCCGCCACTTTTTCTCCCTGCCACTTTGCGGCAAGAATCATGGCGTCATAACTGGCTTTGTGGGCAAGCATCGGGCCCTTTACCGCATCACCGATCGCGTAGACATCGGGCTCTGATGTCATAAAATTATCGTCGATTTTGATGAATCCCTTGTCGGTTTCGAGCTGCAGGTCTGAACCCTGCATGAAACTCATATTTACGCGACGGCCGACAGCGATCAGAACCTTGGCAAATTCGCGTTCACTGCCGTCAATTGTTGCGACAGCGCGCCCGCCCTTTTCGATGAGTGATTCAACCTTTTTGCCGACGAGAATCTCGAGGCCGGCTTTTTTGAAGACAGGCAGAAGTCTTTTGGCAGTGGCATTATCGAGGCCTGGCAGTATCTGCGGCATCATTTCGACGATACAGACTTTGCTGCCAAATTCGGCAAACACCTGACCAAGTTCTATGCCAATGACGCCGCCACCTACGACCAGCAGACTTTCGGGAACTTTGTCGGCATTGAGAGCTTCGTTGCTTGTCCAGAAAATATCACGGTTAGCCGGAAAGACGCCAGGAGCGGCCGGCACTGAACCTACGGCCAGACAGACTTTCTTTGCCTGTATTTCGCTGACAGAACCGTCTTCTGTGCTGGTAACCCTGATCGTTCTGCCTTTGCAGAGCTGGCCACGACCATTCAAGATTTTGACGCCACTCTTTTCGAGCAGTTTGATTATGCCCTGACGCAGCTGCTGGGTGATGCGGCTTTTGCGTTCCTGCACCTTCTGCCAGTCAAAACCGGCGCCGGTGCAGCTTAAACCAAATTCAGCCGCATTTTTGAGCAGATGATAACTGCGAGAAGAAGCCAGCAGAGCCTTGGTTGGAATACAGCCCCAGTTCAGACAGGTTCCGCCAAATTCGCCGGCACTGTCGACAATGGCAACCTGCCAGCCTTTGCGGGCCATGCGAACTGCCAGCGGGTATCCGCCAGGACCACCACCAAGAATTACCAGATCGAAGTTCTGCATATCATTTCCTTGTAACTTGTAACATGACGCGAGCATGTTCTTAATTCTATAGTCCGCTCATTCGCGTTCAGACGCATGAGCGGTAAATTCTGTTCAGCTGCGTATTTAATAAAAATACGCGTTATCTGCAATCGATGATCAGTCGCCGATATGAAAAAGAACCACGCCTTTTTCTACTGGTTTGCCGTTCTCAAGCAGTATTTTTACAACTTTGCCGGCCTTATCGGCCTTGATTTCGTTCATCATCTTCATGGCTTCGACGATGCAAACTGTTTGACCGACGGTTACGCTGTCGCCTTCCTTGCAGAACGGCTCAGAAGTTGGCGATGGAGCGCGATAAAAAGTGCCGGCCATGGGTGAAATAATCTTGTGGTGCTTGGTTTCGGCTTCAACAGGCTTTGTAGGCACTGCTGTTTTTGCAGCAGTATTGGCCGGTTCTGCAGAAGCTTCCAGAGCCGGTATTGGCGGCATATATGCCGGCATTACCGGCGCATGAACGGTATGCATCTGCACGTTAGCATGCTTTTTAAGCTTCAGTTTCATCTGGGAAGTTTCGAGATCTATTTCTGCCAGCCTGTTCTCACCCATGAAACGGATGATTTCGACAACCTGGTCAACGACCTGGCCTTCTGAGTTCTGAACTGTCCTGGTTTTTGCCATTTTACTACCTCTTTCTGGAGTCGCCGAAGTATAACAGACTTCAGAGAGCAGGGTCAACCAGTCGAACGTAATGTCAATTCACGCTTAAAATCGACCGCCATTCTTCAAGATCTGTCAGGAGAAATTGCAGAATCAATACTTCTAGTGGTCTGTCAAAGTTGACTTTCAAGAT
>CAZMWO010000686.1:0-573 GCA_964569565.1 uncultured bacterium
TATCTATCGAGGGCAAAAAACCTTGATGGAGGTAGACCATGAAATTCGTTTTCAAACCAGAGTATAAGGTTCTTCCGGCCGGATGTGATTCGCAGTTCCATGTAATTACAAGTCTATCAGTGCCGTCGGACACAAATGGCATCGAACTGCGACCACCAATTTCACTCGCACTGGTGATTGACTGCAGCGGTTCAATGGAGGGCGCAAAAATCGAGCAGACAAAAAATGCCATTCTGGAAGTAATGCATACCCTTACGCGCCGCGACCGTCTCACCATCGTTACATTCGACGACGATATACACACGATATACGAACTGTCGCTGCTGCAGAACAAGCAAACCGTAACTGAAATCGTCAGCCAGATCAGTACCGCCGGATCGACAAACCTTTCAGGAGGTTGGCTGAAAGCTCTCAGCCAGCTCGCAGAATCATTTGACCAGTCTCACATTAACCGAATTTTTCTGCTCACAGATGGACAGGCTAACAGAGGGGTAACAGACCCGGCTGAACTTGTAAAAATTGGCCAAACATACCGGGAAAAAGGGATCCCTACTTCGACCTTTGGCTTTGGCG
>CAZMWO010000686.1:583-2120 GCA_964569565.1 uncultured bacterium
ATGAGACTCTACTCAAGGATATTGCGTCAAACTCCGGTGGAAACTTCTATTTTGCAGAAAAGCCAGAGGATATCTCTACCGCGTTCAGCTGCGAGTTTGGCGAAGTCAGCGACCTGGCCGGGCAGAATTGCGAAGTCACTTTTACGCTTCCCGATGGCGTTGAACTGATCGAAGACCTCAGCTCATTCGAACTCTCCAGGAAACATCAGATTTTAAGATACAACATTGGCGACATCACTCCTGAACTTGATCATGACGTCATCTTCAGAATCAAAACCAGCGCAGCTTTCAACAATGGGACTCCAGCTCTTTTTAAAGTGCTTGGCAGCTATACCTCGGTCGGCGGCGAATACAACACCATAACTGCCGAGAGCCAGTTGAAAATCGAGTTCTCTGAAAATTCAAATTGTGCTGAAGTAGATGAAGATGTCGTTGATTCTGTTATTCTGGCCCGGTGTATGAAAGCCAAGCATCGGGCTTATGTTGAAGCTACCGCCGGCAGAAAAGATTCAGCCCTCTCGATCATACATGAACGCGAAACAGTAATTCTTGAAAGGCTTGAATGTTCAATGCTGGCTGACCGTGACAGACTCAATCTCGAGCTCGAAATGCTTGGAAAAATCAAACAGAGCCTTAATCTTGCGCCAGCCGACAGCGGCAAGACGATCAAGAGTCAAATCGAAGAATTCGCTAAAAAGCGCGGGGCCTACCTGCAGACCCGAAAGGAAAAGAAATACATCATCAACACTGAAGTTCAAGCCAGAGACACTCCTCGCCAGGAAGAAATCTGCCGCAATCTGGCAGGCGCACTGACAGATCTCGGGCTTGAAACTGACTTTATGCGCCGATGCCAGGTCTGTTTTTCCGAACTTCTCAGCAACTCCACAGAGCATGGCTGCAAGGGTATTACTGGTGGCCAGACAAAGATCATGGGCGTATTCCGTCGTGGCAGTGCTATTATTCAGTTTTCCGATCCCGGAAAGGGATTTGATTATGATGCAGCGATTGAAAAAGCCAAAAATGCGCTGATTCCGACTGCTGAAACAGAAAACCGGAAAACCGATGAACGCGGGCGCGGAATTGCATTGATACTGGCACATGCAGACGAAGTTCTCTACAGTAATGGCGGCTCTGAGGTTCAGGTCAAACTTACCAACAAGGCAAAGGAAGGAGTCATAACCTTCGACAGTTCTTCTGTGGGTGATGCGAACGCAGTATCCAGTAATAAATTATCAGTTGAGGTGAAAAATCATCAGTGTGGCAACAATCTAGTAGTCGAAGTTCTTGTGGCCGGGGATATGGACATGTTCAGCAATCCACACATCAAGACTGTTTTTCATGGTCTTCGCGACAAGGGTGTCTGTAATATAGTGCTGAACATGCGTAAGCTTAATTATTTTGACAGCAGCGGACTTGGCTTACTGGTCTATCTTTATCAACTCTTCTTTCGTGGCCGGGCCCGGGTCGACCACGCTGCCCATCAAGATCTACAGCATGATCAAATACGGCGCCCCGCCGTTGATCAACGCGCTCTCGA
>CAZMWO010000687.1:0-2115 GCA_964569565.1 uncultured bacterium
CCTGCCTTCAACCAGAAAACGCTCGCCTGAGCGCTCTATCTGACTGGAAAGCGGTAGATTGGCAGAAGTGATCCAGGCACCAATCATCGCCAGATCGTGGCGGTAATCGGCCATTCTCGGATCGACTATCGCACTGTGCCTGTAGGAAAGGGCCGCGAAGATGTCATATTTGCCGCGGTAGCGGTAGGCCAGCCGGTTAAGGTAGTTTTCGTATTCAAAAGCCACCATCCATAAAATCATGTATTCAGGATTTTCAATATCTGGAACAAGATGGGTGATGATGCCGATAGTGCCGCTGATGGCACTCATCAACACAGGCGTTTCAACGCTGTGCGCCATTCTCACGAATACATCGTCGCCAAATAATGATTTAACCGTCTGAAGACCGGTCTCGACAATGATTTCGCCCTGTACTGCGTCGCTGTCGAGTCCGGCACTGATTTTGCCGGACTTGAACCGTTTTCCGGCCATGTTCTTTGCGGTCCCCTGCAGCATTGTGGCAAAATTGCTTGGACCTTTACCGTCTGCACCTGAACTTACGTGCGTCCAGCCACTTCCCGCCATTACTATGTCGCGGGGAACGAAATTTATCAGCCTCGAGTCAAGCTTTTCATGCTCCCTGAACCATGAAGTGAATATTCTGTCGAGAATTTTCCGGCTGTCGCTTGATATCTGACCGGTGCTGGCATACTCCTTGTTAAGAAGATCGGCAGCTGAAAAAGTTCTGCTGTCTCGTGACCAGTTGCGTACCATTTTCCAGGCAAGCGGGTCGGTAAAGGATTCGCGGAGCTCAAAAAGATCAATGAACCTGTGCAGCTCATACCTCTCTTTCGAGATGCTGACACTATAGTCTTCGTCAGAGAAAAGCCCGAAAACGAAAAACAGAGTTATGAGCGGTATGATCGAGGCGAGCAGCAGGGTCAACCAGAGTTTGGCTGTCAGCGAAGTGTTGATGAATGACTCACCCAAAGCCGTTTTCCACCACAGGCTGAGAGTGATTCCCGCAATAATCAGCAGCGCCAGGTAGAATGAGGTTTCTTTGAGTAGAGCCGCGGATTCAATGTTTGAGCATACTACCGCGCGGTAGCGTTCCTGCCCTATTTTTATGTAGTCGCTGCCGATTCTGTTGTCGCCAAAGTCAGGCAGACGGCCTTCGTAGCCAAGCTGAAGCTTCAAATCCAGCGGAAACCTGTCAGAACTGATGACCAGGCCGGCCGGATTTATCAGAGCAATTTTCTGCTCAGCGGTTTCGTAGCCGTCAATGAGATGCGAAGGTGATTCTCTTACATTGCCGACCGGCAAAGAAACCATGAAATAACCGGGTATTTCTGACTTGTCACACTTCGCAAAAGCTCCTTTGCGCTTTGGTTCAGCTCCGGTCACAATGTAATCCCAGAAAAAATACTCTTTGCGGCCGTCTATGACTATCTCGGTCACTTTACCGATCGTCTCGTAATGCAGTATTCTGCCGGTCATCTGATCGCCGAAAACGTTGACAAAGTCAGGGTTTTCATGCTCCAGCATTACATTGTCCGGGTTCGGAATGCTTACGATGAGACGGTTCAGGGCTGCCTGTCTGCCAAGTGTGGCTGATTGTCGTGATGTCCAGCCCTGCATGAAAATTTCTCTGCTCTGGCAGGTTGCGGTAGCATTGACAAAATCAGGTTTTACCAGATAAACAGCCATTCTTGAGGCAATAGCCGCGCGGTGCGAGTCTGATGCCAGGTGCGGTTGCAGGAACCCGGCAAGGCCATCTTTAAGAAAATCAGGGCTGGCTGTCGCACGTTTTTCGAGTTCAGCCGTCAACTTGCGCAGGCGGTTTTCCAGCCCGATCCGGTCAGCGTTCTCCGAACGCAACTGCTCAAGCATGCGCTGGTTAGAGCTGACTGCCAGGCTTTGTTTGCGCAGTTTGACCTCGTTTTGTCTGATATGGGTTGCAAAAATAATACCTGCGACTATTGCTATGATCAGGGCGGCCCCAAGTGCAAACAGGCCTTTTTCAGAAAGGTTGCGGCCTGACCCTACCACGAATTTTTCTATGCCATCGGCTTCTTTTTTGCCGGAACTGACAATTCCCTGTTTCTGCTCGAGGATTGTCAGAGGATTGCTGCCTTC
>CAZMWO010000688.1:0-263 GCA_964569565.1 uncultured bacterium
GGAAATCTGTATGCGCTCAGCCGCAACCGTAACCGCATAGTCATTGCAACCGAATATCTGCGTATTAACCAGCTCGGAAACGCCGGTCACACTCGATACCACTTTTAAACCGGCCCAGTGGTCACGCCGGCCCGAACCCTGCAGAGGGCCAAATTTTACGGGATTTTCCAGGCTGCCCTGCAGCGAAATACGGCCATGCACCTGAATCTCGATGCGCTCTTCATCCAGTCCTGCTTTAAAAGCGTCTGATTCTGCAATAAGAA
>CAZMWO010000688.1:273-2115 GCA_964569565.1 uncultured bacterium
TTATTACCAGATCGGAATAAATTGCAACCGGTGAATCTGTCTCTCTGATGGTGACATCACGATTGATAATTCCCGGAACAAACACAGTTTCGGAAACAGTTTTATCGGATTCAGCACCAAAAGCGTTAACGGCCGTAACCGCGTAGCGGCAGAAAGTACCGGCTTCGGCGTTGATATCGGCAAAAAATGATGTCTTGAAACTTACCGTTGTGTCGTTGATTCTATGCCATTCATTGTCATTAACCAGGCGATAGACGTTGTAACCAACTGCAGAATAACCATTTGCGGCAGCATCCCACTCTACTTCGACAATACCGAGGGAAACGGGAGGTCGCAACCTCGCGGCCAGCGGCGCAGTCGGGCGATCAGCACTTTCGGTTCTAAAGGGGAAGTCGTAAGAATAGTGGCTTATCGACTCCTCATCAATATACTGAACCCTGAAATGATAGACTGTCTCAGGCTCGAGACCGGTCAAAATAACCGCATGCTGTTCTGCCGGCCTTTCTTCACGATATATGGTGCCATAGGTCATGGTTTTTCCATATTCAATGTTGCAGGCGACACTTCGATAAGTATTCCAGGTAATGCGCACACTTGTCGAAGCGACATCGGCAACCTGAACGTTAAAAATGCGATGCGGCGCATTGGCCCGGTCAAGCCTGATGTATTCGACTAACGTGGCATCACCCGATTTAATCTCGACCTGGCGCTCCTCAAGAGCGTAGTCGTTGTGCATTATCACGATATTATTCAGGCCGGCCGGCAGTTCTGACAGATAGAAACCACCGTCTATGCCGCTGTAAACTTTTTCCTGCTCGGCAAATATCGAGAAAACCACGGCGTTAACCACCGGGTTGCCGTTGGCATCAATAACCCGACTGCTCAAGCTGCCGGTCTGAGACTGTCTCAGTCCGCATCCGGACAGCAATGAAAGCAACAACAGCATGCTTGCGGCAATACCGGTCAGCAGCAGTTTTTTGCGTTCACTAAGGAACATTTTCGGCTCCTACTGTTTCTCCATCATAGCCCTGGCCAAACAGTCCGCTACCGGTAGAAGGAACATAACTGAAAGTCAGATTGGGAAATTCTTTGAACGGATCGCCGCCCTGCAATGCCGGTCCGTTTGCCTGCGAAAGCGCAACATCGGCTGAGGCCGACAAAAACGTTCCATCAGAATTAGCATACTTGGCAGTCAGACTCGTCACGTTCCAGACCGCATTGTTCTGAATGGTCACCGTCTTGCTTGCTGTGGCGAAATTATATGGCACAGCTCCGGTGTAAAGCACTCCAATACCATTACGCGACTTATCAACCAACATGAGATTGCTTCTAAGAACGGCCTGAGCGGTATCTCTGATCTCAATGCCGACGTTGGCGTGCAGGGTATTACGCCTGATCTCATCGTTTCCACGGCAGATCAGACCGGTTCCCGTCGAACCCCAGCCGACAGTGTTGTATCTGACAACTGAAGTGACGCTGGTATTGCCAATATCGAGACCGCTGACACCCGAGAACCCTACCTTGTTACTCTCAACTTTGGCGTATTTGTTGTCGCGACAGACGATTCCATACACACAGCGAACAACCTGATTGCCGGTCAGGGTAACGTTGACGTTGTTGTTCTGTATCAGCAACCCGGAAGCGCAGCTGTCGAAATAATTGTCTTTGATCAGAACGTCTGAGCGGGCCGTGCTACTTCGTATTCCGGCAACACGGCAGTTGATCAGACGTGAATCCTGTATCTGCGGCAGGCCAGAAAAGCCGTCGAAGCCGTATTCGGCAAACGAAAGGTGTATGCCCTTGATCAGGCTCGCGCCCAGATCAGAAGCGACATCGAATATT
>CAZMWO010000689.1:0-2104 GCA_964569565.1 uncultured bacterium
TGACCTCTCAAAATCCCGACAAAAAGCTTGAGTTCATCGAGCTCGAAACCTTTGATGGTGAAGAACGGGCCGGGCAATACCTGATCTGCACGCATAAAGACTTCGACTATCTGGGCGAAAAGTTTCAGCACAAGGCCTTGAAATACTTTCCCGAAACTATCTCATTTTTTGCCGCAAAGATAGAGAGTCTGCTGCAGTCGGGTTATAAAAAGGTCTATCTGATAAGTGACCATGGATTTGTTCTCTCCGGGCTTTTATGCGAAGCCGATAAAATAAACGCTGATATGCGTGGTGTTGCCCAGAAGGCCGAGCGCTACATTCTGGCCAACGACAGACAGCCGGAATTGCCTGATTCTCTCATAGAAATCAAAAAGCAGCACGGCTCATTCAATTACCTGTATTTTTCGCGCACATTGAATCCGTTCAAGACCCCTGGCCCTTATGGCTACAGTCATGGCGGTTTGTCACCACAGGAACTCATCACGCCATATTTTTGCTGGCAGCTTTCTGCGTCACAGGATTCAAGGCTCCCGGTCACCATAGTTGACAAGTCAGATCTGACATCGGTTGCCGGCGAGATCTACCAGGTCAGGCTTGCGGCTGGTGAAGTTCCTGGCAGCCTATTAAGCCTGAATCGCAAGGTGTATCTGGTGTTCTTTGTAAATGGCGTTCAGGTTAATCGAAGTGATATTCTGACTATTACCAGGGCCGAAAAAATCTGTAAGGAATATTCTTTTGACGGAGCCAGAGAGCTCGAAGTACAGTTGCTTGATGCCGACAGCAAGGAATGTCTCGACCATGCAAAGATTAAACGCAGCTCGGATCGTGATCTGGGTGGCCTGATATGAAACTCGATGGAGCAATAAAATGACAGCTTTAACCAGCCTTGATCAGAAACTTCTTGAGCATTTCCGGGGTTATGTAGTCAGAAAAGACCTGGTGCGGCAGTTGAAGGTCGGCGCTAATGTTCCGGTTTTCGTGCTCGAATACCTCATTGCCAATTCTTGCTCTACCAGCGATGAAGAGCAGATTCAGAAGGGGCTCGAAAACGTTAAGAAAGTGCTTGCGCAGCATTATGTAAACCCTGAAGAAAGCTCGCTGATTCATTCCCGAATTCGAGAAAACGGCCGCTATAAAGTCATCGATAAGATTTCTGTGGAGCTTGATTCAAAGAAAGACATTTACTGGGCAAATCTGCTGAACAGCAATATTAAGAATGGCAATATTGCCGACAACCTGGTGAAAGAGCATGAGAAGCTTTTGATGGGCGGAATCTGGGCGATAATTGATATTGAATATGATCCGAATATTGCGATTGGCCAGACCAAATACCCGTTTGTCGTGACTGATATCAAGCCGATTCAACTTTCGAATTTTGATAATTCAAGAGTCTTGAGCCGGCGTTGTGAATTCAGCAAAGAAGAATGGACCGATGTGCTGCTGAAAAGCTGCGGTTATGAACCTGGCGCTGAAGGTATAACTGATCGCGTCAAGACGCTTCTGTTGTTACGCCTGTTGCCAATGGTCGAAACAAACCTGAACTTTATCGAGCTTGGCCCGCGATCGACCGGCAAATCTTTTGTATTTAAAGAGCTGAGCCCCTATTCAGTTTTGATATCCGGTGGCCAGGGAACGGTGGCAAAGCTTTTCGTTCACGGCTCAACAAATAAAGTCGGTGCAGTGGGGCAGTGGGATGCCATCTGTTTTGATGAAGCGACTGACAAGATTTTTAAAGACCGCGATGCAATTCCGCTCATGAAGGACTACATGGAGTCAGGCTCTTTCTCGCGGGCCGGTTCTGGCGGTGAAATTACCGGCGTGGCTTCGTTGATCTACAACGGCAATATAAATCAACCTGTCGAAACGGTTCTGCAGACTTCGCATCTTTTCAGCCCGTTATCTGATGAAGTAAATAACGATACTGCCTTTCTTGACCGCATTCATTGTTACCTTCCCGGCTGGGAAATGATCAAATTTGCGCCAGAACATTTTACTTCGAGTTTTGGCTTCAGTACTGATTATTTTTCTGAGTTGCTGAAGTCTTTCAGAAAAACTACCTACACTGATGCAATCGAAAAATATTATGCACTCGGTTCACATCTGA
>CAZMWO010000690.1:0-2102 GCA_964569565.1 uncultured bacterium
CATAGTTGTATACGTTGGCCCATATAAAACCAGCCTGGCAAACACAGATCAGCCGGTGACTTTTAACGACAGAAACAAGCGCTTTGAGCGGACCACGCTCGAACAGGCGATAGCGATTTTCTCGACCGCGCCTGAAGGCTGGTATCTTGTGCTCAAGAATCCTGCCAAAGACGGCATTCAACCGCCGCATTTCGGCTCCAACAGCCTGCCCGAACTGCGCGTCGGCCACAAGATGAATATTCCCGGGCCGATCAATTTTGCGCTCTGGCCCGGCCAGATGGTTCGCGTCATCCCCGGTCATTATCTGCATCTCAACCAGTATCTGGTCGTGCGCGTATATGACGAAGAAGCCGCCAAACTCAACTGGAAAAAGGCCGTAGTAAAGCCACAGCAGGCGGCCGCCGGCGAAGAAACCAAAAACGCGGGCATCTCTGATGACATTCCGCATTTGATCATGGGCAAACTGCTGGTGATCAAGGGAACCGAGGTGTCTTTCTATATTCCGCCGACTGGCGTCGAAGTCGTCAGAGACGTCAACGGAGGCTATCTGAGAGAGGCCGTTACGCTCGAGCGCCTCGAATACTGTATTCTGCTCGACGAAGACGGCAATAAACGCTTCATTCAGGGGCCGGCCGTTGTGTTTCCAAGCCCGACAGAAACCTTTGTCGAAAGAGGCGGCAGCCGCAAGTTCAAGGCCATCGAACTTAACGAAATCAGTGGCATATACGTCAAAGTCATAGCTCCATACATCGAAAACGGCGTCGAGCACAAGGTTGGCGAAGAACTGTTCATCACCGGCAAAGATCAGATGATCTATTTTCCGCGCCCCGAGCACGCAGTCATAAAGTATGGGGAAAAGGAACTGCATTATGCCGTAGCTATTCCAGCCGGTGAGGGCCGCTATGTGCTCAATCGCATGACCGGAAAGATCACTCTGGTAAAAGGCCCGAACATGCTGCTGCCAGACCCGCGCACAGAAGTTATTGTTCGCCGTTTCCTCGAACCGCGCCAGGTGTCGCTGATGTACCCGGGCAATCAGGAAGCGCTTGAATATAATATCCGCCTGAAAACTATTGCTAAAGCCGGTGGCAGCGAAGACTACCTTACCGACAGCGAGCTCAAACGCAAACTGGCGGTACCGCGGACCGCTTTGGCCGCCAAGGCCGAAGGTACGCCTGAGGGCTTCGCCGGCGACGATTTTACCCGCAGTCCTTCTTTCTCACAGCCTCGCACAATCACGCTCGATACCAAATACGAGGGTGCTGTAGCTCTAGATGTCTGGACTGGATACGCGGTTCTGGTCGTCGGTCGCACCGGCGAACGCAAGGTTGTTGTCGGCCCGCAGACGGTTCTGCTCGAATACGACCAGGCTCTCGAAGCCATGGAACTCTCAACCGGAACTCCCAAAACCGACGAAAAGACGATCAAGACTGCCTATCTGCGCAGCCTTCACAATAAGGTATCAGACATCGTTGATGCCGAAACCAGCGATCTTTGTCGTGTCAAGGTTCGCCTCTCATATCGCGTCAATTTTGAGGGTGAACCCGAGAAATGGTTCGATGTCGAGAACTACGTCAAGTTTTTGACCGATCACATGCGCTCACTGATCAGAAATGCCGTGAAGAAATACAAGATCGAAGACTTCTATGCCAATGCTATCTCCGTAGTGCGCGACAGCGTGCTGGGCGCAGCCGGAGCCGACAATAAGCGCCCGGGCCGCGTTTTCTCAGAGAATGGTATGCGCATCTACGACATCGAAATTCTCGATGTCAAAATTGGCAACGAAGCAATTGAACAGCTTCTCGTCGCGGCCCAGCATTCGGTGGTCAAGCAGACTCTGGCAATTTCTTCTGAAAAGCGCACTCTTGAATACGTTCAGCAGAGTGAGGCGATCAAGCAGGAAGAAGCCACGCTCAAATCAACCACCAGAAAACAGGATCTCGAACTGCAGACCGAAGAAACCAGAACCGCGCTGCTGCTGAGCCTGGGCAAAATCGAGTCCGAAATCGAAGCCCAGAAAACATCACTGCTGGCCAAACTGGCCGAGCAGGAAACCCTGAACAAGATCAATACCAGCGAACTTGGTCGCAAAAGCGAAATGG
>CAZMWO010000691.1:0-364 GCA_964569565.1 uncultured bacterium
ACGTGATCTGGACCCTGTCGATGCCAGTCTGGAAAATAACCAGAATGGTCGGGCTCGCTTATCGTAAAGATTATGTCTGTCATTACTCAACTTTGGCCCAAAATCAGGTTAGACGGCATGTTCGCGGGCATGAAGCCATGATGGATCTTGTCGTTTCGCCGCATCACCGCTTTTACCCGCGCCGCGGCCTGTTTTTTGTCGCCCCGGTTCACATTCAGGGCACTGGCTGGAAGCATCTGATGGAAAGAATTCAGAACTACCGCAGCCGCACTCTTGCCGATCATTTTCCCGTCCTGAAGGAGAACGGCACCGTTATAAGTGACGGAAAGCCTCTTGATCAGGCTCTGCAGCGCATCGCTTTCGC
>CAZMWO010000691.1:374-2098 GCA_964569565.1 uncultured bacterium
TCTGGCAGAATCCGGTTGTGCTTCCTCTCTATTGTTCGCTGCGTGACCGGCCATGGCACGAAATACTCGAAGCCATGGTCATTTTTAACGGCCTCGAAATATACCCGACCGCTGAAGGGCTGGAGATTAGATGATGTTCAGGCTGCTGGCGATAATAACTGCTGTTTTTCTGCTTCTGCCCGTTCATACGTGGGCCCAGAAGACAGTAGAGCTTGGTGTCTACGCCGACTGGCGTGGCGACAACTGCATGTTCAAGTCAGCCCGGCCTTTTTTCATAATTCGCGATCTTTACGACCTCGAGCGGTTCTGGCAGCAATCTAACGCGACTGAAGGCATGCCGGCAATCGACTTCGAAAAATATATGCTCCTGGTGTGGGCTCCCGGGCCGACCATGTTCGATTACCGGCCGGCTGTGATCGAGCGCTTTGTTTATCAGGACGGTTTTTACATTGTCGTGATGGATATTCAGCGCAAAGACTCGGGCGGTTTCTGGCGTCGGCCTTTTGTTGCTGCCATGCTTCCGAACAAGACCGGCGATATCTTCATCATGCGCAAGGAAGTGCGCGGCACCCGTGTCGAACTGAGACCTCTTTATACAATCTGGGATATGACCGGAGAACGCACGCGGCCGTTCGAAGTGGCTAAGATAACAACTCCGTCAGAACCGGCGAAATTCATCGAGCATGCACCTTCTTCTCTTGCCCGTGCAGAATCTTCTGCAGCGGCAACGTCTGCGACATCGGCAACTTCAGAAACTTCTACAGTTGCTGCCATTCCGCAGACTGCCCAGCCGGTCGAACCGGTGGCCGCATCAGTGCAGGGAGGTCAGGCACAGCCGGCATCGGCAGGAAACAGTGGCACTAGCGCTCGGCCAGCACCGTCTGGCGATGGCTTTGAAGATATTTTTGGCAGTCCGACTGCAGTTAAAAGTGAAGCGAAGGTTGAGGCAAGCCCTCAGCCAGCAGCGCAAACGGTAACGCAGCCGGTCAAACAGCCAGGGCAGCCTTCTTTGCCGGCATATGCCGAAGACCCGCTGTTCGGCTCGGAATTCGATATCGAGTTTTAATCATGATTCATGCATATACTGGTGATGGCAAAGGTAAGACGACGGCGGCGGTCGGTCTGTTGATCAGAGCTTTTGGCTCAGGCCGACGTGTTGGCGTCGTTTTTTTCGACAAGGGCAGTGAGACTTACCGGCACAACGAACTGGTCGTTCTCGACCGGCTAGGCATCGAGTATCACATAACCGGTCTCGAGCGTATGAAGCCTGACGGCAGTTTCAGGTTCGGCGTTCTCGAAGAAGACAAAATCGAGGCGCTGCGCGGAATCAGGCTGGCAGCAGAAATCATCGCGGCCGGTCGCCTCGACCTGCTTGTTCTCGATGAGGTTCTCACCAGCATGACCTATGGCCTGCTGGAAAAAGAGATTCTGGAAGAGTTGATCGACTGCAGCCCGGAAACCCTTGAGCTGGTGTTGACCGGCCGTTGCACAGACAAAGAACTGCTCGAAAAGGCCGATCTTGTGACCAGAATGGTCAAGCACAAACACTATTTCGATCGCGGCGTCAAAGCCCGTCCTGGTATCGAATTCTGAAACTCGTCAACTGCTTGTAACTGCTAAACTTATATCAGTCTGATTACTATTCCTCTGTCACATTTGAATTATGGGATGGTTATACAAAAGCGCGTTGATTTTTGTTAAGCCAGAAGCTTCGGCCATCAGAC
>CAZMWO010000692.1:0-2095 GCA_964569565.1 uncultured bacterium
GCCTATATGGGCCGCTATGTCGCCAAGAATGTCGTTGCTGCCGGCCTGGCCGACCGCGTCGAAATTCAGATTGCTTACGCAATCGGCGTTGCCAAACCTCTTTCAGTGCATGTAAATACTTTTGGCACTGGTAAACTTGCCCCTGAAAAGATCGAAAAAGTTATTACCGATACCTTCGATTTCAGACCGGGCGCTATCATCAAGAACCTCGACCTGCGCCGCCCGATCTATCGTCAAACCGCTGCCTACGGCCATTTTGGCCGCGGCGACCTCGACCTGCCCTGGGAAAAACTCGACAAGGTCAAAGCCCTTAAAAAGGCTGCCGGCCTCTGATTACTGACTGAATCATGAACCGCCCGTCTTGCAACGGGCGGTTCTCGTTGTACAGGAGAAGTCCGTTTTGGTCGGAAAGTTGTTCTGGTTTACAGCATTGTTTCTGCTGCTGGCACTTGTTTTCCCGGCTGAATTGCCTGCTGATACGCCGCGCCTTGCGGTTCTGGTCTATCATCACATCCAGCAGAAGGTCACTTCCGATGTTTCATGCACGCCGGAGCAGTTTGTCGAACATATCCAGGCCTTGCTCGATCATGGTTTCAGGCCGCTGACACTGGCTCAGACCCGACGTTTTCTTGCCGGCACCCTGTCGGTTGAAAAACCGGTTCTGATAACCTTTGACGATGGCTATGAAAGCCTGTATCAATTTGCTTTGCCGGTGGCAAGGCAACTGAAAGTGCCAATGACTGTTTTCATGATCACTTCGCGTGCCGGGCGCCGGATTCAGTTCGCCGGATATCTTACCGAAAGCCAGATCAGAGATATGGCTGAAAGCAGCTATTTTGATTTCGGCTCGCATACCCATGATCTGCACACCGACACCCTGAACATCTATGACGCTTTTGCCGGTCACCCTGACAATCCTGTTCTGCGACTTCTGCAACGCGACCTGCGTATTTCTTCGTTACGCCTCGAGTCGATTTTGGGTGAGCGCCCGATCGCAATCGCCTGGCCCTACGGCAAATTCAATCCCGAGTTCTCGGCCATCGCCAGAAACTCCGGGTTTCGCCTGCATTTTACCAGTGTGCATGGTTATAACGAACCCGGTGCCAATCCCTTTGCGATCAAACGCATTCCCGTAACTTCACGAGATACAGCTGATTCGGTCGTTCTTAAAGCCTCTCCATGAGGTTCATGTCGGTTTGCGCAACTGGCCGGTAAAAAAAAGAACCGGGTAACGCTGGGTTACCCGGTTCTTTTTTGGCTTGATGTTGTCAGCTTTTTACGTATTCCTGATCTTTTTCGCTGCCTTCTTCGTCATCGACGACCTTGCGTTCGCGGCGTTCCTTTTCGAGGGTGAACGAACTGAGTGACTCTTCCATGGCTTCTACAGCCTTGAGTACTTCATCGAGTTTGTCGAGTTTGCCGGTGCTGCGGGCAAGAGCGATGCCTTCCTGAATCTTGCTGGTGTTCTCTCGGAAGCTGATGACCTTGTTGCGCAGACCCATGGTCATTTCGTTCATGGCATCGGCAAGATCTTTGAGTTCATCTTTCGGGCGCAGCTTGATGAAATGGGTGAGGTCGCCTTAGCCGATGTTGCGCACTACTTTTTCCATGCGGTACACCGGGCCTGCTATCGTATGCGTGACGAATATACAGATGAACGCCACCACGAAAATGCTTATCAATTGCGCTGTTATGACGCCAGGCAGGAGGGCCTGCCCAAGTTGCTTGCTGTCGACCGGCAGCTTGGCCTCTTCAACCAGGTTGCTTTCGAGCCTCTCAACCGAAAAACCGTAAACCAGGGCGCCAACGATATTGGCGACGATGATTACAATTAGAATGAAAATCGCGGTCAACCTGCTCTGGAAGCCCGGTTTGATAAAATACTTCTTGCGGCGCCGGATTTCTGACATTTAGTCACCCTCCTGAAAACTTTTTCTTAAGATTATCACAGCTTAAACTCCGTTTCAACGTTGTCGATAGAATTCGCTTCATCAGTTTCGCTGTCTTCGGAAGAATCGAAGTTTTCAAGCTCACCGGTTTCGGACAGCAGGTCGATCAGCATAGATTCGGCCTGATCGGGTTCTAATGTCACGTC
>CAZMWO010000693.1:0-1478 GCA_964569565.1 uncultured bacterium
GCCTGAGAAACCCGCCTGCCCCTTGTTTTGTTTGCTTAATCTGTTTCGCATTCAGCTTAAATTCACCCCATAATTCAAATGTGACAGAGGACTATTACTTTGTCACATATGAATGTGTGTTTAAAAACAGTCATTGCGAGGAGCGCAGCGACGAAGCAATCTCTCTGACCATGAGATTGCTTCGTCGGGCTGGCGCCCTTCTCGCAATGACGGCGAAGACACATACTCGATGTTGACAGACCACTACTCGGTGATCTTGAGGTGCAGTTCCTTGAGCTGCTTTTCGGTGGCTTCGGCCGGTGCCTGCATCCTGGGCGTTCTGGTTCATCGGGAAAGCAATGACCTCGCGAATGTTGGGCTCATTAGCGAGCAGCATGACGATGCGGTCGACGCCGGGCGCGATACCACCGTGCGGCGGCGCGCCGAACTTGAAGGCCTTGATCATGCCGCCGAACTTTTCGTCGACGACTTTGTTGTCGTAACCCGCTATTTCAAAGGCTTTATACATGATTTCGGGCAGATGATTGCGAATCGCGCCGGAACTGAGTTCAATGCCATTGCAGACGATGTCATACTGATAAGCCTTGATGGTCAGCGGATCTTTGGTAAGCAGTGCTTCCATGCCGCCCTGTGGCATCGAGAACGGGTTGTGGCTGAACTGGGTGGCGCCGGTCTCTTCGTCTTTTTCAAACATCGGGAAATCGACGATCCAGCAGAAGCGATAGGCATTCTTTTCGCGCAGATCGAGTTCGTCAGCTAGTCTGATGCGAACCTTGCCGAGAATGACCGAAGCTTTGTCGGCGCTGTCGGCGACAATAAAGATGCCGCTGCCGTCAGGCGCGTTGAACTTCTGACGCAAAGCTGTTTTGCTGGCATCGCTGAGCGGTTTGGCCAGACTGCCCTTGCTTTCGGCGCCGGCGAAAATCAGCGAGGCCAGACCTTTGGCACCGTTTTCGCGGGCAAAATCTTCGAGATCTTTCAAAAATTTGCGCGATTTGTCGGCAACACCGGGCACACAGAGGGCGCGCACGACGCCGCCGGCTTCGACGACTGACTTGAAGGCGTTAAAATCCGAGGCTGCGAAGATGTCGGAGACGTCTTCGATTTCGAGCCCGTAGCGCAGGTCCGGCTTATCGACGCCGTATTTGCGCATTGCCTCTTCATAAGGAATCCGCGGAAACTGAGGTTTGGTGACTTCCCAGTCTGAGAATTCGGTGAACAGGCCATAGAAAAGCTTCTCGAGGTGAGCGAAAACGTCTTCCTGGGTAGCGAATGACATTTCGACGTCGAGCTGGTAAAATTCGCCGGGAGAGCGGTCAGCGCGGGCATCTTCGTCTCTGAAGCAGGGCGCGATCTGAAAGTAGCGGTCGAAACCTGAAACCATCAGCAGCTGCTTGAACTGCTGCGGCGCCTGTGGCAGCGCATAGAACTTGCCCGGGTAGAGGCGGCTGGGCACGAGGTAGTCGCGGGCGCCTTCC
>CAZMWO010000693.1:1488-2094 GCA_964569565.1 uncultured bacterium
CGGGGTCTGAAATTCATTGAAGCCCATTTCGGTCATGCGCCGCCTTATGCTGGCGATGACTTTCGAGCGCAGCAGTATGTTTTTATGCAGCTTTTCGCGGCGCAGGTCGAGAAAGCGGTAGGTCAGACGCGTGGTTTCGGGAGCGTTGTCTTCGTCGGCCACCTGGAACGGCAGCACGTCAGCGGCGCTCTGCACGAGCACCGAACTGACTTCGACCTCGATTTCGCCGGTCGGCATGTCGCGATTGATGTTGTCACCGCGGCTGATAACAGCGCCTTCTATTGTCACTACCGATTCAACCCTGATTTTCTCGAAATCGCCGTGTGCCTGGCTGCCGGGGGCGGCCATCAGCTGAGTCACGCCATAGTTGTCGCGCAGGGTAACGAACATGCCGAGATCGCGCTTGCGATGGACCCAGCCCGAGAGTTTGACCTTTTTTCCACAGTCGGTTCCGCGTAATTCGCCACAGTTGTGAGTTCGGTAGATATGCATGCGAAGCATCCTTTGTCGGTGATTTTCGTCACAGAGTGTAGCGCAACGCCCGCGCAAAAGCAAGCAGACCGATTAACGCGCAGCAACTCCCAGCCAAAATAAACAGTCATTCTG
>CAZMWO010000694.1:0-2092 GCA_964569565.1 uncultured bacterium
GCAGCCAGCCCGGCGGCGGCAGGTGGCGGCGCTGTAAGCTTCCATCTCGATCAGATTCTTCAGAAACGGCTGCTGGCGACCTTTATAGATCTTGTGCTGGTGGGCGTGCTGTCTTCCATTCTTATTTTTATCGCGGTATTTCTTTTGCCTAACTTTCTGAGCTCTATTTTCAGCTTCTTTGTGTTCATGGCATCTGCAGTGGTGGTGCTGGTTAAAGACATGCCTTACAAAATAGGTGAGCTCGACGGCCAGACTCCCGGTAAAAAGGCGATGAACATAAGAGTTACCGATCTGCAGGGTAATCCCATTACTCTCAAACAGTCGATTCAGCGCAACGCCATTCTGGCGATGCCTTATGTCGTGTCGGCATTGGGCAGCCTGTTTGCCATGATTCCGATCATTGGCATAGTTGGCACACTTCTGATCGTGATGCCGCTCATGCTGATAACCTTTGTCGCCAATTGCTATGAAATTTACCGCATCTACAGCGGCGAACGAAACCGTCGCTGGGGTGATGAGTTTGCCGGCACAATCGTCGCCTGGGAATAAGCACTGCCTGATTGAGCCAAAATTTTGTTAAATTTTGCGGCGGTTTGCTGTATAGTAGCAGGTAATGAACCGTAACCAGATGATACTGCTGCTGCTGGCGATATTCAGCTTTCCGCTGATCTATCTCTTCATTCCCGACTCTGAGCCGGGCAGCCTGTCGTCGCTCGAAGGGGTCGCTCTCTCGAATTTTTCGGGGCAGAAATTCAGACTGGCCGGGCAGTTTGTCGAAAAGCCGCTTCTGCTTGTCTTCTGGTCGGTTACCTGTGGTACCTGCATTGAAGAAATTCCTTTTATAATAAGGCTGCACGAAGAGCTCAAAAATAAAGTGACAATAATCGGCATTCACCCGCCCGGTTACCCGATCGCCAAAATGCAGCGTTTCGTCAAGAAGTATCCGCAGCAGATTCCTTATATGGTTGCGGTTGACGACCAGAGCACGCTGATCAAGACCTATAACATCACGGTTCTGCCGCGGACTGTTCTGGTGAACCGCCAGGGCAAGGTTCTTTACGACCATCTCGGTTATGCTCCAGAAAACGAAAAGGAGATTGAAGATGCCATCAAATCAAACCTGTAAGCCGGTTGACATGATTATGGCCGGCCGGCGTCCCGGTCTTCGGGTGCTATTGCTGGTGTCAGCGCTGGTTCTTAACTTTGCAGCGCTTTTGCCGGCAGCTGAAACAGCCTCTGAGAGCAAACTTCTGGCGCCGGGGCAGGTCGTGCCGGTCAGTTCGCTCACTGCTATCGATAATGTCGAACATGAATTTCCGCATTCCGGGGCCTGGAACATGGTTTTTTTCTGGTCGCTGTTCTGCCATTCCTGTATTGAAGAAATGCCGGCAGTGCAGGCGCGCCTCGAAAATTATGGCGAAACCGGACTGAAGGTCTTTTTTGTGTCACTCGATACCGCCCGCATGCAGAAAGCCCTGATCAATTTCTGCCGTCTGCGCGATTTGAAACATCCGGTGTTGATGGAACGGGTCGCCTCAGATTCTTATGAAGTAGCCGATAAATGGGGGGTAGCAATGACTCCTTCTGTATTTATCGTGAATCCGGCAGGCAAGGTTGCCTGGTCGGGCCAGGGACCGCTCGATATCGACAGTTTTTTCGCCGCCTTCGATGAAATGGCGAAGTCGCCGGCATCTGCAACCTGTAATTGTGAAGGGCACTGATATGCCAGAAAAGATAACTCTGCTCGATGATCATCACATGATCCTGGTTTCCAGGCGCATGATTTTTACCGTGATCGGCGCGCTTCTGAGTCTGACCTTTCTGTTGATGATGTTTTTTCTGCATGTTGATTTTGATTACCTGCTTGGCCGTAAGGATCTTGCCATGAAGGTCGGCCAGACGACAATCACTCTCGAAGAACTCAGGCAGATTCAGGCCATCTCGGGAGTGCAGGCCAAAAAGCTCGACATCGCGGCTTTTGCTTCTGAGTTTTTCGACACTCTGCTTTATGCCGAGGGTGGGCGACGTCTCGGCCTTGACCGCCGTCCTGAATTCATTCGCAAGGTTGCGGATTTTGATCAGGCCTCTGCCA
>CAZMWO010000695.1:0-2087 GCA_964569565.1 uncultured bacterium
TGATGGTCATCGGAAAGGCGCCCGCCGACGTGCCCGATTCGATGCTGGTCTGGTCGCCCAAAGCAAATTACCGCGTCGATATCAAAACGATCGAAGCCGCGACAGTGGCAGTTCCAGGCGCAGACGCAAGGTTCAACGCTAATCTGCTGACTCAGTACATCAACCTCGGCTCAGACCGTTCTGCGGCTGACAGCGGGCATCTCGAAGCATTGCACAAACAGATTCTCGCCGATGTAAACACAGCCTTCGCCTCTGGTAATGCCGAAGTTGTCGATGAATATCTCAACCAAATCGCCACCTGTGAAGACACAAAGCATCTCTCAGCTCTGCAGCGCGACCTGCTCGCACAGAAGAACTTCAATCTATTGCACTATTGATATGAGAACCCATTTATGATTCGCTTTCAGAAGCATTGGGGTTCAGCCGGTTTGCGGTCTTGAACAAGCTGTTGTTATAAAAATCCTGCTGGCCTGAGCCAGCAGGACCATCAATATAAGCCATCTTTCTTAGCCTGATCAGACAGTAGCAGCCTTTTCTGAAGAATCGGAAGTCTGAGCTTCCTTACTCAAACTGCAGTTACAGTTTGGGCAGAACTTCCAGCCCGGCTTTACTTCTTCGCTGCAGCCGGGGCACTTGGCCAGCGGGCGTTCAACCTTTTCGCCACACCAGGGACAGTTGGCAAACTTTTCTTCGAGTATACCGCCGCAGCTTTTGCAGCTGTTGACCGCCGGGGCTTCCGGGCGCACGAGCAGATAGACGAGCAGACCGAACACATTGGTGAACAGAGTGAAGGTAGCCCAGAGAACCGGGCGGCTCAGGCGGCGCTCCTGCGCGTCAGAGAGAACGAAAATCGGCGGCGCCAGCATAAGAAACAGAAAGATCGCCGGCGGCAGCATTCGCAAAACGATCTGCAATGCTAACAGACTCAACAGAGCTACACAGATATAGAACAGAACGGTCTTGGGAGTAAGGTCTTTTTTGTCTGGCAAGTTCATTTTTATTACCTCCGGGTTGATAATCCTGCCTCAGCAGGCGAATGTGCGCATGCCGAAAGAGAACAGTCGGCGCAGCAGGTTGAATTTCTTTTCGCCATCGGGCTGGCGCAATGCGGTTTTTATTATTAACGGCGAACTGACCATAGCAAACAGGCCGCCGGCAGCAAAAAATAGCAGAAACAAGCCATATTCATTGAGAAACGCGAGTGAAGAGATCAACTGATTATCAGCCAGCCAGCCGGTAAGCATTGGCTGCACAAGCATCAACGCAAGCCAGATAACTACGGCCATCGCAGACAGAAATGAATATTGCAGAATCAGCATATTTCTGGTGCGGCCGACACTGCGAACAGCCGGCCTTAGCTGCTGAACGGAGTCCAGTCGGCTCTCGACGCCGGCAAGCAGATGCACCGGCACCGCTTCATCAACAGATGCGGCGCTTTCGAGATGTTCCATAACCTGGCGCATCTGGTCAAATTCAAGCCGGCAGTCCTGGCATTCTCTCAGATGAGAAGCAATAGCGTCAGGCATCTGCTGTGGCGGGTCAGCGAAATACTCGACCATGCGTGACTGCAGTTCAACGCACTCAGTTTTTCGTTTCATCGGAGTTCTCCTTGAAGAAGAAGCTGCGCAGCTTCTTCAGACCATAGAATATTCTGCTTTTCACTGTTCCGGCCGGAACCTGAGTAATCTCAGCAATCTCATCTATACTTAAGTCTTCGAGATGACGCAGGGCTACAACCTGCCGCAGATCATCAGGAAGACGATCGAGTAAGGCAACCGCACGCCGGGCGTCTTCGTTGCGCGCCGCCTGCTCTTCCGGCCCACAGCCGGCATCAGGCGCCGAATCATCGAGAACCGTCTCCTTCGTTTTGCTTCTGGTGCTCTTTGTCTCAAGCCAGTTAAGACAATGTCGCGTTGCCACCAGATATATCCAGCTTTTTGCCCTTCCCTTAGCCGGATCGAAAAGAGGCGCATTTTTCCAGATCCGTAGCATCGCCTCCTGAAAGACTTCATCGCAGTCGTCGCCCTTACCTGCAGTCATTCGCTTTACCAGTCGATAGATTGCCGGCGACCAGTTCTGATAAATCT